>NZ_JAALFC010000037.1 GCF_011058155.1 Litoribacterium kuwaitense
TTACCTCACCAACTAGCTAATGCGCCGCGGGCCCATCTGTAAGTGATAGCCGAAGCCATCTTTCATCTTAAACCCATGCGGGTTCAAGGATTATCAGGTATTAGCCCCGGTTTCCCGGAGTTATCCCAGTCTTACAGGCAGGTTGCCCACGTGTTACTCACCCGTCCGCCGCTGAATCCGGGAAGCAAGCTTCCCTTCATCCGCTCGACTTGCATGTATTAGGCACGCCGCCAGCGTTCGTCCTGAGCCAGGATCAAACTCTCCATAAGAGTTTTTGAATCTACCTTCTATATAGAAGGGATTCGTCCTTTGCACAGTTGTTTGTTTTACATGTCGATGTCTCGACATGGCACGTTTGTACGCTTGGCTTTTGTTCAGTTTTCAAAGGGCAAAAACAAAGTATGGTGGGCCTGAGTGGACTCGAACCACCGACCTCACGCTTATCAGGCGTGCGCTCTAACCGGCTGAGCTACAGGCCCCCATGGCATAAAAATGGAGCGGGTGATGGGAATCGAACCCACGACATCAGCTTGGAAGGCTGAGGTTTTACCACTAAACTACACCCGCATAAGTACAGTCTATATATATGGCGCGCCCGAGAGGAGTCGAACCCCTAACCTTTTGATCCGTAGTCAAACGCTCTATCCAATTGAGCTACGGGCGCAATGGCGCTTTTTATTCTAAAATGAGTTGGTGCGGTCGAGAGGACTTGAACCTCCACGGGATTTAACTCCCACTAGGCCCTCAACCTAGCGCGTCTGCCATTCCGCCACGACCGCAAACATCTATTCATGCAAAGTACACACGCAATTGTGCAATAACTAACATGGCTGGGCTAGCTGGATTCGAACCAGCGCATGACGGAGTCAAAGTCCGTTGCCTTACCGCTTGGCTATAGCCCAACAATAAAATGGCGGTCCCGACCGGGATCGAACCGGCGATCTCCTGCGTGACAGGCAGGCATGTTAACCGCTACACCACGGGACCTCGTGCATCACCGGCATAAAGCCGGAAAAGTAATATTTAAATGACCCGTACGGGATTCGAACCCGTGTTACCGCCGTGAAAGGGCGGTGTCTTAACCACTTGACCAACGGGCCACATCGATGGCGGAGAAGGAGGGATTTGAACCCTCGCGCCGCGTGAACGACCTACTCCCTTAGCAGGGGAGCCCCTTCAGCCACTTGGGTACTTCTCCATGGCTCCACAGGCAGGATTCGAACCTGCGACCGATCGGTTAACAGCCGATAGCTCTACCACTGAGCTACTGTGGAATATTTTGTTTTATTTCCAAGCGACGAGTAATAGTATATTATACTTATTTGTCGTTGTCAACGCTGAATTATAAATAAAACATGCGAACAAGTACCGCCTGTCCTTAGCGACTTTATAAATTTACCATAGGTCATTCATAACCGTCAACCATCCGATGCAACTTTTTTTAGTTTCCCATAACACTTTCCACAGCGATAACGCCCAGTACGGATTTGACGCTGACGCTTAAACTGAAGTCCACACGATATACATTCATACGTATGACGTGGAACAGCTGTCGGAAGAGCACGACAATGCCTTGCTCCTCCGACCTGCTGCAATAAGGTTTTAAAATCGACGTCTCGATGCTTGTATCCTTTACCTCCTAAATGCAAATGATAATGACAAAGCTCATGCTTCACAATCGCCTCAAGCTCCGGCAAGCCAAACTCAGTTACATGTTTCGGGTTGATTTCAATTGAATGATCATTTAAAACATAACGCCCTCCAGTTGTACGGAGCCGGGCATTGAAGCAAGCTCTATGCAAAAACGGCTTATGAAAAAATACCTGTGAAATGTTTTCTACATATGTTTGCAATTCTTGATCCGTCAATTTTTTCACCGCTCCTTATATGGATAAAGAAGGTGGTACATAAACAAGCTGTTTAGCATACCCTTTTACAAAACCTCCGTTAGGTCATCCCTTTACTTATTACTAAAATCCTTTGCTTTTGTTCAGCATAGGTACTCCGCTAAAAAAAACGACGAAAGGGGTGAATGAATTGCCACATTGGTTAAGAAAACAATTAAAAAAAGCCTATTTAGAAAAAAACCGCTACGAGATTAAACTTTTAAATCAATGCTGGTTTTTTATAAGAATAAATACTCCCCTTAAGGCCGCTTTTTACGATTCGATGGCGACCATTGACAGCCCGACACGGCCTTTTGCTTTATCAATCGTTTCGACCCATACCGTAACAACATCACCGACTTCTACGACATCCATCGGATGCTTCACAAAACCTTGCTTCAGCTTTGAGATATGAACTAATCCATCCTGTTTTAAACCGATATCGACAAAGGCCCCGAAATCTACGACGTTCCGAATGGTCCCTTGCATCTCCATGCCCGGCTCTAAATCCTCCAATGTCGTAATACCTTTTTTCAGCAACGGCTGCTCGATGTCATCACGCGGATCTCTTGAAGGTTTCATTAAATCATCCATAATGTCTTTTAAGGTCATTGTACCAATATTCCATTGCTTTGCCGCTTCTTCTATATTCATTTGTGCTAGATGCTCCTTGACCCGATCGCTTCCTAATTGGTCAACGCCGCACCCCGATTTTTCCAAAATGGCCTTAGCCACATGGTAGCTCTCTGGGTGAATACTTGTTCGATCCAAAGGAACGTCCCCGTCGTTAATACGTAAAAAACCGATACATTGCTCATACGTTTTCGCGCCGAGTCTTGGAACACTTTTCAGCGTATCACGTCTCTTGATCTTCCCATTCTCCTCACGATACTGAACAATGTTCTTTGCCACTGCCGGAGATAAACCTGCGACATACGACAATAAGCTCGCTGACGCCGTATTTACATTAACCCCGACTTGGTTTACAACAGTTTCTACAATAAATTCAAGTGCCTGCTGGAGCTCCTTTTGAGAGACATCGTGCTGATATTGACCAACACCAACCGATTTCGGGTCGATCTTCACTAGTTCGGCGAGTGGGTCTTGGATCCGCCGGGCAATGGATGCCGCACTGCGTTCTTCAACTTTTAGATCAGGGAATTCCTCCCTCGCCAAGGCTGATGCTGAATAAACACTTGCACCGGCCTCATTTACGATGCAATAAAGTGCTGGTGCTTTTGTTTCTTTGAGGACCTCAGAGATAAACGCTTCTGTTTCCCGCGATGCTGTTCCGTTTCCAATGGCAATAAGGTCGACATTATACTGATGAAGGACGTCTTGAATGACCTTTTTAGCCTGTTCATATTGCGCAACTGGTTTGTGCGGGAAAATGGTGCCGATGTATAATACCCTCCCTGTTTCATCAACGACCGCCAGCTTGCAGCCGGTGCGGAAGGCAGGGTCGACACTGAGCACGACTTTTCCTTTCAGAGGGGGCTGTAGCAATAGATTTCGTAGATTTTTTGCAAAGATGTCAATGGCTTGTTTCTCTGCTTTTTCACTCAATTCCTTACGAATGTCACGCTCGACAGCGGGCTGTAGCAAACGTTTATAAGCATCTTGAGCGGCTGCTTGTAAATAGGAAGTCGATGGAGCGGTTGGTCGACGCACCCACAGTTTGTATAAATATTCGAGGATGGCTTCTTGGGGTGCTGTTAAACTGACCTTGAGAACGCCTTCTTTTTCCCCTCGATTAACTGCTAACACGCGATGGGCCACAATTTTTTTAACACTTTCTTCATAATCATAATACATTCCAAACCGTTCTTTTTCATCTAGTGACTGGTCCTTTACAGATGTCTCGAGCATACCACGATCAAACGTGGTTTTGCGCACCCATTGGCGTGTTTTCGGCTCATCAGCCATCTGCTCCGCTAAAATATCCAATGCGCCTTGAATGGCTTCTTCGACAGTCGTTACTTCATCCGATAAGTAATGGACAGCCTCTTTGTCCGGCAGCTCATCCTGTTCTTCTTTGAGCCACTCCGCCAAAGGTTCAAGCCCTTTTTCCTTCGCCTTGCTCGCTCGTGTTTTCCGTTTCTGTTTATAGGGACGATAAATGTCTTCCACCGTTTGTAGCTTTTCTGCCTGATCAAGGCTTTTTTGTATTGCTTCAGTCATTTTTCCTTGTTCAGTGATGAGTCGAGCAACATCCTGCTTTCTCGTTTCCAGCTGATGAATATATTCTGCGCGATCAAGAATCTGTTGAATCTGCACTTCATCAAGCCCAGCGGTTTGCTCTTTGCGGTATCTAGCAATAAACGGAACTGTGTTTCCTTCTGCCGTGAGCGACAAGACGTTGTTCACCTGTTTTTCTCGTAACGAAAGCTCACGGGCAATTTGCTGACCATATTGTTGCTTTTCCTCAGTCGTTTTTTCACTCATTTCATCGATACATCCTTTCAGTATCGTCGTCTCTCACAACGATTCTCTCATAAAAAACGAAAAACATTCTTCTACTATTGAAACGCAAGATGATCTGCTGTGCAACAAGACTGTCTAAACTGTTTCCTTAACACCATTTTTTCCCCAGAAACACAAAAAAACTTTCAGTTATATCTGAAAGCAAAGGGTAGACAGCGTCTATGATGGTTTTATCTGCTTTTTAACGTCCGTTTAGCAACTCTTCCCGGACCTTAACCTGACTTGAGGAAACTTGGCAACCCAAGGCGCGAAGGCGAGCAATGCCAACCTTAGCTTATGAGGAGACGAGCGTAACAAGCTACGACGCGATGCGAGGTGTTGTCAACGTGCCGAGCACACTTGGCAACCTAGGGCGCAGGCAAGACATGCCTCAAATTGAGCCTTAGTTTATGAGATAACAAGCCAGAAAAGCAATTAACGGATGATAACACTTCTCAACAGACTGACTTCCAAACGGATGATAGCCTCATCGACAATGCACTTCGCAAAATGATTTACTTGGCAAGTCGACCTAAAAGAAAAGTGACATCGTCAGGCGGATCTTCTGAAATAGACGCCAGTAAAAGACGGTACGCTTCTTCAATCGATGGTGTTCTCCAACCGATTTGGCGCGGCGAGCGTAAATCTAAACCATCTGAGTGGATGAGAAACGAGCTTTCCTTCTCGCACGGGAATGTTTGGATCTTTAATGGACAATGTCGGCCTGACAAATAGCCGGATTGCGGCAGTGGATACGTTAGCTTTCCAGTGGATGAATGTACAAAAAGCCTAATGTTTCCGACCGAAATGCACGTGAGCTCTTCTCTTACAAAATCCATCTTAAAAATGGTCAGTACGGCCCCACGCATTTGTTTCATTGCCTCATTGGCTCTTCGCACAAGCCCTTCAAGGGAGTCTTGCTCATAATGCGCTTTTATTTCTGCGATGGCCACCATTGATGATTCATGCGCTTCTTTGCCACTTCCTAAACCGTCGGCTAGTGCACAGAGAAAGTACTCGTCCGTCTCTGTGAAGAAATAACTATCGCCGCAGAACTGATCATTATGCTTTGCTTTTTGAAAGGCATACACTTCCATATGGTTGAATTGTTCGTGAATCATTTTACAAACACTCCGTCGGCTCAACTCTGATCGCTTCTCGCAGCTTTTTAAGCGCACGACGCTGCAATCTTGACACGTGCATTTGCGAAATTCCTAACAAATCACCTGTTTCTTTTTGACTCATGTTTTGAAAATAGGTGCAGTTTAAGATCTCCTGTTCCCGCTCCGTGAGGACATGGAACACTTTTTGCAAAAGCAAGCGCTGATCTGTTGTCTCATAGCCATCTTCTGTGTTTCCTACGAGATCCAGCAGCGTCACTGTACTTCCTTCTGAATCTGCTTCAATTTGACTATCGACGGACAGCGCCTGATAGCTTTTCCCCATTTCCATCGTCTCTAAAATATCTTCTTCGCTGACCTCTAAGTACCCGGCAATTTCACTGACTTGAGGCGAGCGCTGCAGTTCTGTCGTAAGCTCTTCAACAGCGCGCTTAATTTTAGGACCTAATTCTTTAATGCGACGAGGAACGTGCACACTCCACGTTTTGTCACGAATAAATCGCTTAATTTCACCAATAATGGTAGGAATCGCAAAGGATTCAAAGCTTTTACCAAAGGAAGGATCATAGCGGCGAATCGATGCTAGTAGTCCGATCATACCTACCTGTACTAAATCATCGTGAATGCTTTTTCCTTTAGAATATTTCCGAGCGAGTGAGACGACGAGGTCTTCGTATTTTTCGACAATTTTTTCTTTGACAACCTCATCCTCTGGATCTTCCTGCGACAGCCTAATCCATTCATACACTTCTTGATTATTTCGATTGTGGGGCCGAGATTGGGTCGACACGCTCCTCCACCTCATCTCTTTTCAGGTATTTTGTCATTTGTACGACGACACCTGAATCACTTATTACTTCAACCGTATCCATTAAAGTATCAATTAAAAAAAGGCCTAGACCTCCCTCATTCATGTTATCGATGTTTTGCTGATCGATGTCCAATGGGCCTAGCCGCTTCTGAATCTGCTCTAAATCAAAGTGTCTTCCTGCATCCGCCACCATCATCTCAAGACGATCACTGTACACATTGAAGGTAACGCTGATTTCGCCATTCTCTTCACTTTCATATGCATGGTGCACAGCATTTGTACATGCTTCAGAAAGCGCGACTTTAATGTCTTCAATATCTTCATAGTTAAATCCGATGCGATTGGCAACTCCTGAGCCTGTTAAGCGCACAACACCAACATACTCAGGCTTTGCAGGGATCTTCATTTCTACAGAATCATGACTTCTTGTCATTTCAATCCACCCCTGATCGTGTTGTCTATATCTAACACCTCATCCAAACCTGTAATCGTAAAGAGGCGCTTTACTCTCTGGTTCATTCCGACCAGCTTCATATGACTGTTACTTTTCTTGGCAGACTTTAACGCGCCGATAAAAACACCGAGACCTGTACTATCCATATAAGATACATCTGTTAAATCAACAACAATTGTATTATTTTCTTGTTCTGTTAAAGGAAGCAAGGCTTCACGAAGGTTAGGAGCTGTATAAGCATCGACCTCACCGGAAAGACATACATTTTGGGTGTTCTGATCTACGCTTTGATCAATTGTTAAATTCAAGTCAAATTCACCTCAATCAATTTTCGAATCGTCTTTTGGCTTTTTCCCGTAACTTATGACCGTTAAACATCTCTTTGCAAAATGATCAGCGTAAAGTCATCTCTCAATTCGAATCCCTGCAGTCTCATGAGTTCATCATACACACTCTCAACAATCTCCTGAGGCGATAAATGCATATACTTACGAATGAGATCAACGATGTACTCTCTTTCAACAAACTCATCACCTGCACGGCATTCAGTCACCCCATCAGACAAAAGAACGATCATATCACCGGGAGCGACGTCAAGCTGGTATTCCTCAAATGAAGCTTGTCTTGTCACACCGAGGACGACACCCTTCGTAGAAATTTCGGCAAAACGATCTTTTTTGGCTTCATAAAAGAAACCAGGCTCATGTCCAGCTGATGAAAAGAAAAATGAGTGAACACGTGTATCATAAATACCGTATAACATTGTGACAAACATGCTTGGGTCAACATTGCGCTCGACGACTCTGTTTAAGCTTTCTAAAACAGCGCTCGGCTGCATTCTCGTTTCAGGCAAGCTGTCCATAGAATATTTGATCATCGACATGCATAAAGCCGCCGGCATTCCTTTACCAATCACATCTGCAATTGCCACACCGAGGCAATTGTTTTCATCACAAGTAAAATGATGGTAATCGCCGTTCATTTGACGAGCCGGCACACTAAGCGCGCCAATTTGCATCTCCGGCACGCTCGGAATATCAGTTTGCAGTAGTGTCGTTTGCATATTCGCAGCGACTTCCATCTCCGTTTTAAGCTCTAGCTGACGATGTCGTAAACTCTGATGCTCACGATAAGCAAAGCCATAGCTGATCATGACCTCAAGCAAAAAATCAAAGGAGACAAGCACTTCTTTCGGAAGATCTGGATAAGTCTCCTTGAGCATACTTACGTGGTAATTGACAATTTCCTCAGGAGAAATGTTTTGTTCGATAGCTCTTCTACTGAGCTCCTGACCTTTATATAACATTTGCTCATCTTGTTTTTGTAAATATTGCTTCAAAAACGATTGATAACTTTTCTGAACGATGTCACGATTGTCCAAAACTGAATATCCTCCTTATCGGAGCCACTTCTTCGCTGTGATTTCCGTACCCTTATCTTCACTGGAACTTAAATCGAACTCGTCCATGAGGCGTTTCACACCAGGCAGACCTGCTCCAAGGCCTCCAGAGGTAGAATACCCATCTTCCATGACACGACGGATATCTTTAATGCCTGGCCCATTGTCCACAGCGGAAATGACAAGTCCTCTCTTTCCAAGTTCTTCGATTGGATAGATGCATATTCGTCCTGACCCTGCGTAAAGATAGATATTTCTCGCCAACTCAGATATGGCTGTGGTAATCCTGGCCTGATCTACATTCCCAAATCCGATATCTTTTGCTACATTTCGTCCCAATTGTCTTGCGGCCACGATGTCCCATTCTTTATGTACATCTACACAGGATTGGATATTCATATTAATCCCCCAGTTCCTGCTGCAGGCGCTCTAATCCTTGTTCAAGATCCAATGCAGTCGGGACTGTCCGCATGGATATGCCAAGATCAATCAGCGTGATCGCCACAGCAGGCTGAATACCCGTTAACACGACTTTTGCACCCATTAAATTAGACATGCCCACGACATCTCCAAGCACTTTTGCGATAAATGAGTCGATCATATCTACTGACGTAAGGTCAATGACAATGCCTTTTGCACTTGTTTCATGGATTTTATTTAATAAATCCTCTTGAAATTGAAGAGCGGTCTGGTCATCTAACTCCCATTGGATCGTTATGAGCAAGTATTCATGAAGCTTCAAAATCGGAATTCTCATGATTGCCCTCCTTAATTATCTAAGCTTACCAGTTTCCTGTTCGTTATATTTAAAGCAAATTCAATGCCTTTGCGCAAAGTGCTTTTGGTTGGAAGATCGCTTAAATCAATCCCTAAATTCACAATCGTTTGAGCAATTTCAGGACGTATGCCGACAAGAATACACTTTGCCCCAATTAACCGAACAGCATCTGCCGCCTGAATAATGTGATGAGCAACCATCGTATCTACAACCGGAACGCCTGTAATATCGATGAGCACAACAGCAGAACGATGTTTAATAACGCCATCCAATAAATTTTCCATGACGAGCTTAGCGCGCTCCGTATCAATTGTGCCCACTAATGGCATCACCGTAATGTTTTCAAAGACTGGGATTAAAGGCGCCGACAGCTCCTGTAAAGCCACCTTTTGCAAAGTAACTGTATTCTCCCAAGAGCCAGAATAATGACGAACGATTTCATTCACCATTCCGTCAATCCATTGATCAATCACCTTCACGACGCTTCCAGGGTCACTCACCTCTTCTTGCTCGAATAAAATTTCCTGGGTAATTCGCCGAAACAGCTGTAAACCGCTGGTTAAATAGCTTAACGACCAGCCCATTCTGATTAAACGTTCCGAGAATTGTTTCAATGCTTCTGAAAGTATGGTCGATTCATCGCTAATATTAGAAAAATCACTTCTATAAATTCATTGTTTGTTTGCTCATAAACTTGATCAGAAATATATACAGACGGTTTTACGTCTTGTAATTGATTTAGACTGTCCGTCCATTGCTCAATAATGGTTTGTTGATGTTTTTGAATGGCTTCTACAAGATTCATTTTCATACAAACCCTTCCTTTATTAAAATTTACATTTAACACCAAATAACTTACAAAGCAATGCTAATCCTGTATTAACCACGCCAATCGTTACACAGCGAAGTTTCATACCTCTTATATTATTTCATGTTTCGTAAATGCTTGCAATTTTCACCGTCATTCCCTTTTTAAAACAAAAAAAGTTGCCAAAAAATAAGCAACTTCTTCTGACTTACGGGAGTTATGTATAAAAAATTATAGTTAGAAATCAACTAGCCCTAAACTGATTTGCAGAGCCTCATCGACATTTCTCATCATTTCGTCTCCGAGATGCGTGATCTTGTCAGTGAGACGCTGTTTATCAATTGTCCGAATCTGTTCTAGCAAAATGACCGAATCGCGTTCAAACCCATACCGTTGGGCATCAATTTCTACATGGGTTGGCAGCTTGGCCTTTTCAATCTGCGCTGTAATTGCAGCAACGATCACCGTTGGGCTAAAACGATTGCCGATATCGTTTTGGATAATTAAAACCGGTCGAACACCTCCCTGCTCTGAGCCGACGACCGGTGAAAGATCCGCAAAATAGACGTCCCCCCGTTTGACAATCAATGCGCTACACCCCGCTAACTAAGCGGTGCAGAGTGTGATCAGCTTCCTCCTCGGCAAAAAAAGCTTCTGAGGCAATATCCAGATTTATTTTTGCCATTTCCATATAACCGCGACGCATTGATTCGCGAATCTGACGCTTTTTTCTTTCACGAAGATACATTTTAGTCGCTTGATAGATCAGTTCGTTACGATTTCCGTCCTCTTGATGCACAACACCGTCCAACTCATGCAAAAGCTGCTGAGGGAGCGTAACGGTGATATTCTCTGTATCGGACATCAAAACTCCACCTCCACCATCTTAGACCAGCCATAGAGATTACGATCACTTTGCAATCCACTCATCATCTTACCATGTGATAAAGACATTGAAAAGCTAATCTCTATCCTTCCTAAGATGATAATTCGCCAACACGGGATAAAATCCTCTACATTTCTTCATAATTTTGTAGAAATGTGTTGGAAACCGTCTTCTCTCGCCCATTGATTAGAATGAAGACTGCTTTCCCGTGTTTGACCATGGGCTTATGACCATTAAATATCATTTCTTATCCCAATTATTCTCTTGTTTCTCAAAAAATACGTGGGACTCGTAAAGATAATAAGCAAGGAACTTCATAATTAATCGTATCAAGCTGCTTCGCAACGTCATCCACGGTTCTTGCCCGGTTGCCGTCATACCCTATTAACGTCACGACATCTCCGACAGAAGGTTTATTTTTCACTGAAATCATACACTGATCCATACAAACCCGCCCAACGATAGGCGCCTCTTCTCCATTAATAAGCACCGTATAACCATTCATCTTGCGTAGCCAGCCATCCGCATAGCCAATCGGTAATGTCGCAATATATTCATTCTCTGCTGCTGTATATGTTGCCCCATAACCAATCGTGTCCCCTGCGTTGACCTGCTTCACCGCTATAATCTTCGTATATAAGGATAGTGCAGGTTGGAGCGGGAAAGGCAAATGATGAGATACCCACTCTGAGGGGGACAGACCGTACATCGAGATGCCCAGCCGACATAACGCTTGAGATCGCTCTGGAGACTGCAGTCCAGCTGCGCTATTTTCAGAGTGCACAAGCAATGGGTCGATCCCTTGTAAATGAAAAAAGTGACGCGCATCAGCAAACCGCTGCCGCTGCAAACTAAGAAATGTGTCATCTTCTTCATCCGCAGTTGCAAAGTGCGTATATAACCCTTCAACGTAAAAGTAAGACTTATAGACGTTCAAGGTTGTAGCAAAATCAGCAAATTCTTCACGGTGCCGCAGCCCAATTCGCCCCATACCTGTATCTATTTTAATGTGTATGTTACATACTGGTGCATCTTCTAGCATGCCAGCAGCTTGTTTAACCCATTCTGGCTGAAAGGCGGTCAGCGCAATATGCATGACTGCTGCTGTTTTGACGTCATGAGGCCGAGTCCAGCCTAATACGAGCAATGGCGCTGTAATTCCTTTGCGTCGCAAAACGACTGCTTCGTCTAATGTAGCTACAGCAAGATGTGTCGCTCCAGCCCGTAAAGCAGCTGTAGCAACCTCCGCATCCCCATGTCCATAAGCATTGGCTTTCACGACAGCCATCACCTTTGTCGTTGAACCGAGGTGAGTAATCATATTTTTGACATTCGTTTCAATTGCCTCTAAATCAACCTCAGCCCAAGTATCTCTATAGATGGATCGTTCTCGTACATCATCCATGTCATTCTCTCCAATGTCTCTAGATATCTTTCTTGTATCTAAGTTTATGTCAGCCCTATGATGAATTCAATCATTAAAAAACCTGAGAACATTTTAGCTCTCAGGTCGAAGCGTTTATTTTCCCGCTTGTGCTTGAACAGATTTTGCAACTGTTACGAGCTCATCTTGAGATAAATCGTTGGAGGCAATGTAGAATTGGATACCTTCTGCTGACCATGAGATGGACCCTTTGTTAAGTGCTGCAATTGATGTTCCAATATTTACAGGCTCTCCTTCAGGCATAAACACAGGGCGCTCTGCTTCTAAATCAACATCAACATTTTCTTCGATTAGTGTAAATGAGCCTTCTTCACCTTTATAGCTCAAAATCTTGCGGTCCCCATCCTCTTGAGAAATGGTCTTCTCCTCGACCAAATCATACCCTAATGATTCATCGACATACATCACTGGGAAGGACGTCACCGCAGCAGCTTCTTCTGCATGACTGTCTTCTTCGTTCTCTTCTGCAACGGCTGGCATTTCCATAATTTGTGCCGCAGACTCATTTCTTTCCATATCAAAAGCATCTTCTTCAAAGGCTGGGTCAAACTCAAAGGACGCTACATCAACCTGAACGAGGACAGCGCCATTGCTATCCAGCGCCTCGACACGCGCTAAAGAAAGATCTTTGTTTAAATAAATACGCTGTGCTGGTATGGTTTGGTGAGATTTGTAGTTCGTTTTCGTTTGAAACACATATTGGCTATCAACGATTTCAAAAGAAGCTTCTGGATCCATCAAGATATCTTTAACGAGCGAACCGTATAAATATGGCTGACTGCTATTTTCAGGCCAGTCGCTCTGAAATTTAAACTTTTTATTCAGTGCTGGTGTTAAAACGAATACCCCTTCTTCATTTCGCAAAATAATTTGACTAGGCTCATCTTCACCACGGCTAAGAAAAACACGATAGAAATCGGGTTGCTTGTACCATACATCTACGTCATAGCTTTGAGGCTCCTCACCTGCTTGAACAGTCATTGTTGCCTCTGCTTTATACCCTTCCATCGTCTCTAATTTATTCTCGAGATCCGCCATGACGTCTTCTTGACTTTTGTCACCACACGCCGCCAACAATAAAATGAAGAACAACATGGTGATGCTGAAAAACGATCTTTTCAATGTTTTCAACCCCTCTGTCTTCAATTCGACGACAAAGGAGAGAACAACTAAATTGATTTCTGATTTTCAACAGTACAAAGTACGCTGGACAGCGTATTAATTACATCTGTGGCGACCACTCCGATCATTGAATGCCCACGATCGACCAGTGTATCTGCTGCTTTTCCGTGCAAATACACCGCATTGCACAATGCGTCGTCAATATGGTCATGGACCATGAGTAAAGCTGTCACCAGGCCAGTCAGTACATCCCCGGTTCCCCCTTTAGCCAGCGCAGCATTGCCTGTGGAATTGACAAATTGTCTGCCCTCGGGAGTAGTAATCAAGGTGTGAGGCCCTTTGAGCACGAGATAGATACGGTGCATTTTTGCAAAGTCTCGTGATACACGAAACCGGTCCGCTTGAACCTCCTTGATGGATAGACCACACAACCGGGCCATTTCTCCCGGATGAGGCGTCAATATGGTAGGCCATGTCCGATGCTTTAAGTCCTCCAAATGTCGGCTGAGGTGATAAAGCGCATCTGCATCCATCACAAGGGGCGCTTTTGTTCGTCTCATGAGTTGCTCCACAAGCCTGGCTGACCCTTGTTGCCGTCCGACTCCAGGACCAACGGCAATTGCATCAAACGGGGTGACATCGGGAAGCACTCCGGAAAAGCTACCGGCAAAGTCTTCTTGACATTGCAGATATGTCGCTTCGGTCAGAGCTTGGGTCACCATCGATACAAGTGATTTTGGTAATGCGAGCGTTGTGAGCCCTGCCCCTCCTCGCAGAGCAGCTTTTCCGGCAAGAACTGCTGCGCCCGGCATCTCTGGTGATCCGGCGAATAGACAAGCCTTTCCAGAGGTGCCTTTATGAGCATCATCGGGCTTCTGCGGGAAAGTCCTTAAAACATCCCGCCACTCCCAGAGCTGAAGCGCACTGTCTGTGACGTCAAAAGCTTTCTTCGGAATGCCGATATCTAATACATGTAGTTTGCCGTAAAAGGGCGTCCACTGTGGCTCGAAGGCTGATTGCTTCGGTGCATGCAAGGTGAAAGTCTCATCAGCCTTAAATACAGGGCCTTCATGGAGCGCGTGGGCTACACCACTAGGTATGTCGACAGCAATCCGCCGCCCCTGCGCCTGATTTGCCCTCTTGATGAGCTCATCACAGGGAGGTCTCGGAGCTCCTTTTGCCCCAAGCCCCAGCATCGCATCAACCACGACCTCAGCTTGTTCGATAGCTAAAAAGAGCGGTTCCGGCTCCTGGGCAGAGTATACGTCATACGCATGTCCCGCCTTAATGTAAGCATGTAAATGCTTTTGCGCAGTTTGACTCAAATCCTCAGGCGGGTGCAACAGCCAGAGAGCCACCTCTCGGTTACACTCAGCTAAGAAACGGGCTGCCGCAATGGCATCTCCACCGTTATTGCCTTTACCCGCGAGAAGCAACACGCTTCCTTTTTCCACCTCAAGCTCTTTCCCAAGAGCCCTCCCTGCATTCTCCATAAGGAGGACTTCTGGTAAACTAGCAGCTTCCATAGTCCAGCGATCTACCTTGTACATGTCTTGAGCTGTGACGATCTTCAAAACGGTTCCCTCCTGACCGCAATATATCCTATGATAGGGGTTGTCACATTATGCAGACGAGCTCTTTAACAACACGCTTACGTTCCGTCTATGACACTTGAAACGATTGATGATGATTGCCTAACTAAAAAGGCTTATTCTTCTATAATCACTTGAACACATGCCACTTGCTCGCTATGTGTCACAGAGATATGTACACGCCGCTCTTCTTTGTTCGCACGCAGTACTGGTGCACCTGATGGACTTTTTAACACCTCAATATCTTGAAATCCGCAAGCAGCCCCTAATCCAGTTCCTATCGCTTTTGCATAGGCTTCTTTTGCTGCAAAGCGTCCCGCAAGGTATTCAATTGCTCGGCGTCCAGACAATCGAGCGAATTCCTTCTGTTCCGCCGGTGTTAAAATACGGGTTGCAAATGAGGGTTTATCACGGTAAAACCGCTCTATCCGCGCCAGCTCTACAATATCTAAGCCAATCCCTACAATCATCTCGCTTGCCCCCTTCATGATACGACTTTTCTTTCTTGGAGCTATAAAGATATGATACACTTACTTTAATTTAGCGTTGACGGAGTTAAAGAGGAGTTTTGCTTATGTTCATACGAACCGAAAGCTTTAAAGAGTTCAGACGATCATTTCCAATTATCACTATACTTGTAGCCGTGCAGCTGATCATTGCTCTTTATATGCAGCTCGGCCTTCCCTATTCGGCGATTTTAATGTACCAAGGGGTTGGCTTCAACTATTTAATTGCTGAAGGCGAGTATTGGAGACTGATTACACCTATTTTTCTTCATGCCGGGATTGCCCACGTCATTTTCAACTGTTTCTCTCTCGTTTTATTCGGCCCAGCCTTAGAAAACATTTTAGGACGCGTGCGCTTTCTCATATTGTTTTTTGGATCAGGTATTCTTGCCAACATCATCACGTTCTTTATCGGTCCGGAGACATTAAGTCATGTCGGGTCATCAGGTGCCGTCTATGGGCTTTTTGGCATCTACGTATATATGATCTTTAATCGAAAAGATTTAATTGATCGTATGAATGCACAAATTATCATTATTATTCTTGTGATTGGCATTATCATGAGTGTGTTTAATACGAATGTCAACATTTACGGGCATTTGTTTGGGTTTGTCAGTGGTGCTGCTCTTGCACCATTACTGCTCGCAAAGCGGCGAAGCCCTCGGCTGTAAGACAATCTGCTTTCTTCACTTATTTTTACCATAAGTAAAGCCACTAGCCTTGTGAAGCGTAATATTCACAAACTGGCTAGTGGCTTTTTTATATTTTTTATTGATGCTCTTCTCCTAATGGCTGAGCAATCAGTACCGGGCACTCTTTTGAGAACCAGTCATATTGACTTTCCGCCACATCGATCTCCATATCTTTGACTTGAAACGTTTTCCCGCCGCTTCCGGCCATAATTGAAAAAGAAAGATGGGCGAGACGGGCTTTCCGCTGTAAAAGCGTCCGTTTGATTTCATATGTTTGCATATGTTGCTTTTTGACAATCACCGTATGCTTACTCCAATTGTGATAACGAAAAAGGAGATGCTTTTCGGTTGTTCGTACCGCTGCGACTTGGTGTTCACGAAAGCCAAAGACGAGCGTTCCGGCGACAACAAGCCATGCCAATAGTCCAAATGGATAAAGGACGGCACTCAAGGTCGCAGCGACAATGACCCATATCCAGCTGGCGCGAATGAGATAGCGAATTCGAGCACGCTTTGGACTGCGCGTCCATGAATCTTCTGCGACAATGTAATCTGGAAGCATTCGCTCGAGGACTTCGGGGACCTCACTCACCGGAAGGAGAGGTGCAATAATTGTTGAAAAGCCCGTCTCTTCCTTAGCGCTCCCAGCGCTTTCTACATAAACCGTCGCGACACCAAGCCACTGTCTAATCAAATTTTGTTGAACTCGTACGGCTTGAATTTTACTTAAGTCGATTGTCCGTTGTCGTTTATTCAAAAGCCCACGAGAAATTTTAATTTGTTCACTCGTTTTACTTAAGGTAAAGCGAGCATATTTTAGCAACGTTACAATCATCGCAACGAGATAAAGCACGATCAGAAGTATGAAAGCAAACACACCAATGAGCACGAAGCCTAAGCTTAACACATACTCAAACGCTTGATCTGCCACCGTTGAGCTCAGCATCTCGTCAAATTGGGAAAGAAAAACGAAAATACCTGAGACAACAACACCTACTCCGCCTGACGTCGCTGCCATCAGCCACATCATCTTCCTTGACATATACCAGCGCGCTTCTGATGATGACACATCATTACCTGCTGACTCAAACAGCGCATCAGCACTTCGGTCACCTGTCTTATTGGGTGCTAATAGCTGTTGCAGCAGCTCCGCCTCATTTTTAGAAATCGCACTCAGCACAGCCTCTGCTTCATCTTTTCCCCCTGCTGTTTCAATTTGCAGCTTCACGAGATTAAACCACTGATGGAGAATATTTTGGGAGATATCAAGGCTATGAATTTTCTCTCTTGAAATATAGCGATTTTTTCGTATGATGAGCCCTTGTGTAATGTGGAGCTGTGCATCTTCTACTGCATAGGTGAACCGCCACCATCCAATGACGCTCGTTAACAGACCGATGACGACAACTGCCAAGACCCCCCATAATACCCATATGCTCTGGCCAAAAAGAATGACAGCGATGAAGGGGAATAGCATTTCGCGAACCCCTTTTAATAACGAGAAAAGAATGTGTAATGGGTGCAGCCGTTTCCTACTCATCTACATCCACCCGCCGGGCAAGCCTCGCAATTTGGTCGCGCAAAGCTTCTGCCTCTTCCTGTTCCAGCGCTGGAATTTCATGTGTCGTGGCGGCCGTCGATACCGTAACGGTTGCCAGCTTATATTTTTTTAAAAATGGACCTTGTATCGTATCAACGTGCTGAACCTTGGTCATTGGAATCAGCGTCCGCTTAGTAATTATAACACCCTTCATGAGCTCAACCTCCTCCTCCCGCACTTCATAACGCCACCGTCTCCATACAAGCGTGGGCATGACAGCGATCGATATTACACCAAATATGACGAGAAGGCCAATCGCCGTATAAGCGATCCAAAGCGGCCATGATTGCCAAATTGTCCAACCCGTAATCAGTCCAACCACGACCCCTCCGATGATCGTAGTGATTGCGGCGGTTAAACGCCAAACCTTTAACGCATCCCTTGCAATACGTTGCCTAGGCAAAGTTCGCATCGTCTCGTTCTCCTTTCGAGTGACACTTTCACTCTAAAAACTCTATTCCTTTTATAACATACCTGATCATGAACCAAAAGGTTTCACAAATCGCTGCCAAAAAGAAAGCTGATTTGACAAACTAAGGAAAACCTCAGTTATCAAACCAGCGATCATCATTGTAGCTTATTCATTTGAAGAATGCTTTGAATCTCTATAATTGGAGCGTTTATTAGAATGGCCACCTTGACCTCCGCGGCGGCGACGGAAGTCAGACTTACCGCCACGATATTGCTTTTGACGATTTTGTCCGCCACCTCTTCGTTTGTCGCGAAAATTTTTTCGTGATACAACAGGCGCCTCAGCCGTTAACTGAACTGGTGTTTGATCCGGCTCTTTCGTAAGGAGCTTCACAGCCGCAGCTAAAAGTGTTACGGAGTCATGATCCTCAAGAAGCTGTTCGGCTAATGCTGTGTAGTCATTCAAGTTCGATTCAGCAGCTGTTTCTTTAATGCGGTCAATTGTTGAACGCTGCTGATTTTCTAACGCTTCTGTCGTTGTCGGCACAGGCTTGCGTGTCATTTTTCGCTTCGTTAGTCGTTCAATATTTTTCAACTGACCCATTTCTCTTGGCGTCACAAACGTATAGGCTACGCCTGTTTTTCCAGCACGACCCGTCCGACCGATTCGGTGCACATAGCTTTCTGGGTCTTGCGGTATATCAAAGTTATAGACGTGAGTGACTCCTGATACATCTAAACCACGCGCCGCAACGTCTGTCGCCACGAGTACTTCAATGCTTCTATTTTTAAATTGCTTCATGACGCTTGTCCGCTTAGACTGTGTTAAATCACCGTGGATCCCCTCTGCCGAATAGCCACGTGAAGCAAGGGCTTCCGAGAGCTCGTCGACACGACGTTTCGTACGACCGAAAACAATCGCCAGATCAGGGTTTTCCATATCGAGAAGTCGGGTGAACGCGTCAAATTTTTTCCGTTCGTCTACCTCAATGAAGTTTTGCGTAATATTCGGTACCGTCACTTCTTTTGCTTTAACGCGCACGGTCTCCGGGTCTTTCATAAACTTTTCAGCAATCCGGCGAATCGGATCTGGCATCGTTGCTGAAAAGAGAAGTGTTTGTCTTTCCTCAGGCACTTCTTTTAAAATGGCTTCGATATCTTCGATAAAGCCCATGTTCAACATTTCATCCGCTTCGTCCAAAACGACCGTATGAAGCTTTTGTAGACGTAATGTCTTCCGTTTAATATGGTCGAGCAATCTTCCTGGTGTGCCGACAACAATTTGCGGGCGTTTCTTCAGTGCGCGAATCTGCCGCTGAATATCTTGACCACCATAAATCGGCAAGGCGCGGATATTTTTAAAGCGCCCGATCTTGTTCAGTTCCTCGGCAACCTGCATTGCTAGCTCTCTCGTCGGCGCAACGACCAGCCCAGCGATCCCTGGGTGCTTTTCCAAAGTTTTTTCAATCATAGGGACACCAAACGCCGCTGTCTTTCCTGTTCCAGTTTGCGCTTGACCGATCACGTCAGTCCCTTGAAGAGACAAAGGAATGGACTGCGCCTGAATTGGCGTTGCCTCCTCAAATCCCATTTGTCCGATTGCTTCAAGAATGTCATTGCCTAAACCTAGCTCATTAAATTTTGCCAATACTTTTTCTGCTACTTATCACATATACAGCACTTTCTTGGATTACGTATTCACCGTCTAATCCTCTCAATCATGCCTAGGCTTCTTCACATCAAATTGATTGAAATCATCCGAGCAGTTCAAAAAAGGGAATCAAACGCCCCGTACTCTATATGCTCTATCAGTAGCAGAGTCACCACCTTTCATCTTTTAAGTGTGCGACCCTCTCTGCAAGGGGGCTTTCATGCTTATGTGTACCACTATCTCCGCAAAGCGCGGGCTTTTATCCTATCTATAAATAGACCGGGTGCTCCTATATCGGAGTTCCGTCATCCACGGCCCAATGGTTTACTCGAATCATCCTTTAGGACGCCATTGCTGCTCCTAGGCCAACGCTTTAAAAAAGCACTTCCCAAACGATGCGGAAAGCGCCTCAGCTGTTCCTTGAGCAAACCTTCGGTGACACTCTTTACCGCTTCGTCCCGCTCGTTGCTTATTGACGACAGCATTACTCACCTATGTTAGCATTATTAAACCTTTCCCGCAATCCCACATTCTCATACACGAATGTAAAGTGTATTTTAAAACACTGTTTATGACGGGGTATTTAAGTCTTTTGTTTTTTGTAAATGAGATACAACACCAATATGCTCTAATGCTTGTTGGACGCTTCCAAACGTATCTATTTCTTTAAATGAAATGCCGAGAGACACAATTGTCTGCGTCACCAATGGCTGTAATCCTGTTAAGTATGCCTTTATCCCGATCAACTTAAGAGATTGAGTAATTTGGTAAAGCTCACGAGCGACATAGGTATCCATGTTCATAATCCCAGAAACATCAATAATCATATAATTTAATCGTAAATCCATACTGCGCTTTAACGTATTGTCCATGATAAAGTGTGAACGATCCGTGTCAATCTCGCCAATTAAAGGAAGAATCGCCACACCGTCAAAAACCGGAACGACAGGGACCGATAACTCCCTAATGGATTGATGAGCCGCCTGGAGGAGATTGTCTTGATTTTTTAAAAACTGTTTCATAAAGGCAATGATGGCCTCATCCATCGCCAGATCAATACGACAACCCGCTGTCAGCAACCCACTTTCGTCTAAGCGCCTGTCCTCAAACTCTCGTTCCATGCGCTTCCAAATCGCCAACCGAGTGTATTTTAAAACTTGTAAAGCTCCATGTAAGCTATGGTCGTTTTGTGCTGCAAATTGAGAAGCATCACTCACCCAGCTTTGTAAATGGTCGTTTGTGTGAGTGGTATCTGGTGACTCAGTCAGTTGTTCGGCTAACGTATTGATTAACCTGAGAAACAGTTGATCGGACTGACTGTTCCTGAGACCATTCAACTTTTTCTCACCATACGTCATCATCCATTCATCAGCTTGGTTACGTAAATGAATACCTTCTTTTAGCAATATGTCTTTTATATTTTTCAACACGTCTTCCATGATCCTGCTGTATAAAGGGACGTCAAGGCGCCGTAAACTGTCCCCCACCAGCACCGCCACCACCTTTCCTGTATTTAAAAGCAAAAGGCCGAGCCACAGCAACTCAATTGCTAGAGCACCAGCCTAGTCCGTTAGCATTTATGAAGTAAGTCCCATTGCTTTTCCCGTTTCCTCATATAAATAAACAAGTATTTTACGTCTATAAAAATTTTATATCATCCAAAAAATCAATCGGACCCTGCATTGCTTAAGAAAACCTGGTCATCTAAGCGTGCATATCCGTAAAGACTTGAATAGGTCACACGAAAACCAAGCCTAAATAATGGCATAAACGGGTATATCCTTATCATTGCAAGGACTGCTAACAACGGAAAGGGAAAACCGACAATGAAACAAACGAGACAGGTCTTTTTAATGTTGCTATTGATTGCTTCTTTCTTCCTAGGGATAAGTGATTGGGTCGATGACAGAGAACGCTTCATCTCTTGGCTCATCTATGGCTTCATCATAGCTTCAATCTGCTTTGCCATTCTACTCGAAGGCCGAAATCCTTACAAAACACTCCTCTGGATTTATACAATGATCTTCTTCCCTATTGCAGGCTATGCCCTGTACTTAATGACCGGGCAGTTGGAAGTAAAGGGACACTTATTCAGGCAAAAACGACAAGACAATCGCTGGTACTTTGATCGCCTCCATAACAACAAGCCTCGCGATACGTGGCAAGGTTTAGGAGAAACAGAAAAAACGATCTCTACTTTTATTCAACAAACGACAAAAAATGATATGAGCTTCTATACGAATGCCGATATACTGACAAACGGCGAAGAAAAATTCCCCGACCTGATCACCAATTTGAAGACAGCGAAACACTTTATCCATTTAGAGTACTATATTTTTCGCTCAGATCACATCGGGACGACGATCATTGACATCCTTTGTGACAAAGCGGAGCAAGGTGTAGATGTCCGTGTCATTTACGATGGCATTGGAAGCATTCAGTTGAAGCGCAAAGCCATTCAACGAATGAAACAGTCCGGTGTCAACATTTATGCATTCCTTCCATTGAGTGAAGGACTCAAAACCCAAAAAGTTAATTTTAGAAACCATCGCAAAATCGTCATTATCGATGGGCAGACAGGTTATATCGGTGGACTGAATATCGGAGACGAGTATATCGGTCGTTCACGAGAGTTTAACTTCTGGCGCGACACACATGTCAAAATTAAAGGTGAAGCCATTCAACATTTGCACACGATTTTTCTAATGGACTGGCAATATGTCAGCGGAGAAAAATTGCCCATTAAACAGTTCATTTCCAATGAAGCACTTTTACAAGAAAGTGCGGATGGTGGTGTACACATCGTGTCAAGCGGTCCAGATTCTGAGCAAGGAACAATGGCCGACATCTACTTTACGATGGTCACTGAAGCACGACAATCGGTATGGATTGCTACGCCTTATTTTATACCTAACAAAGCGATGCGTACGGCGTTAAGCACAGCCGCCTCCAGAGGTGTAGATGTTCGTTTAATGGTACCGGAAAAAAACGATGGTTTTTTTACTCGCTACGGGACACAATCTTACTTTGCAGAGCTCTTATCTAAAGGCGTAGATATTTACACGTACCATAAAGGTTTTCTCCATGAAAAAGTCATCATTGTCGATGAAAACGTCGCTTCAATCGGGACAGCGAATGTCGACCTGCGCAGTTTTAACTTAAACTTTGAAGCGAATGTATTTCTGTTTCAATCAAAGGCTGTCGCTACACTTGTAAATGATTACCAATCCGACCTTAACGATTGCAGGCAAGTTATATCCTCTGAATGGAAAAACAGACCTTTTTCAATGCGGGTGAAAGAATCCTTTTCTCGCTTATTTTCACCGGTCTTGTAGACAGTAGACACCTTATGATCTGAATGCTATAGTGTACTTGAATTGAATATGCTGCGGGGAGCCGTTTTTGGCTGAGAGGGTGATTTGTCACCGACCCAAAATACCTGATCTGGATCATGCCAGCGAAGGGATGTCAGCGAGTTGCCGCTTGTTATAGATCATGTGGCTACTTTTGCTTTGGTATATACATCGCTTCTTTAGCGATGTTTTTTATGCGCAAAAAAAGCATGAGCTGTTGTGATCATACACCGCTATCAACTTAAACGAGTCGAAGGCGTTGTTTACGCAGTGATTCAATGATACATCAAATGAAGGGAAGGAGATCGTATGTCCACTGTAAACTTAGGTTTTCAAGTATTACCGAAAATGAATCCTGGGGAGAGTTCGTATGACGCTGTTGACCGCGCGATTGATGTCGTTGCTCAGTCTGGTGTTTCTTATGTGGTCGGACCAATGGAAACGGTGATGGAGGGAGAATTAAATCACCTTTTGCAAATTGTCAAACAAGCCCAGGACGCATGCATTGCTGCAGGTGCTCATGAAGTCATGACGCATGTAAAGATCCATTACCGCCCAGATGGAGGCGTCACTCTTGATGAAAAAATCAGCAAATACAGAGGGTAAAAAGTATGGAGCGGCATCGCCTTACCAGTGCTATTCATTTTACTCCTCCTTCTCCTATGGGAAATCGCCACTTGGGGGACAGGAATTGAACAGTGGATTTTGCCACCACCTAGCGTCGTCATACAAACGCTTTGGGAAACACGTGATTTATTGTTCACCCACATCGGCCCAACCTTAATGGCAACATTTGCTGGCTTAAGCATTGCTATTATCGTCGCTGTGACCATCGCGACGTTAACAGACGTAGCCTATTGGATTAGACAAACTATTTACCCACCGCTCGTTATTTCGCAGACGATCCCGATTATCGCTTTGGCACCACTGTTTATGATTTGGTTTGGCTATGGCTTATTACCTAAAATTATTGTCGTCGCACTCGTCTGTTTTTTTCCTATTACGATTAGCCTAGCCGACGGATATCGGCAAGTCGATCCGTCCATGCTCAGGCTTTTACGTTCAATGGGCGCGTCCCGCTGGCAGCAATTTAAGATGGTTAAACTTCCAGGCGCGCTTCCTTCATTTTTTTCCGGCTTACGAATTGCTGGCACTTACAGCGTCATGGGAGCTGTTATCGGTGAATGGCTCGGAGCGAGCAAAGGACTTGGCGTGTTTATGACGAGATCTTCTCAATCGTTCCAAACCGATCGTGTCTTTGCAGCGATCATCGTCGTCGTGTTGCTCAGTTTGACCATCTTTTTACTTATTGAGGTCTGTGCCAGACTCACAATGTCATGGCACTACCAGGCGAAAAAAAAGTAATACGAAGTTTTGCCTAGAAAAATCAAGGAGTGAATCACAATGAAAAAACATCATATTCTTCAGGTTGGATGGCTCGCCTTACTTTTATTACTCGCAGCATGTACAGACGCGCCTTCGGACCAAAGCTCAAACGATACTGCGGGGAACAAAGAAGCCACGCCCACATCTGACAACACTGACCTGACTGAAGTGACTGTCATGCTCGACTGGCTTCCAAACACGAATCATACAGGGCTCTATGTTGCACAGGCAAACGGCTACTATGAGGAGCAAGGTTTAAAAATAACCATTCAGCAGCCTGGTGAGGGCAACACTTCCGACCAAATGGTTGCAGCCGGCCAGGCAGAATTTGGTATTAGCAACCAGGAAAACGTGACCATGGCTAGAACAAACGACATCCCTGTCGTTTCCATTGCGGCCGTGATCCAAAACAATACGTCATCCTTTGCATTTCTTGAAGACTCAGGCATTGAAACAGTCAATGATTTCGAAGGTAAACGATACGGCGGTTGGGGTTCTGCCAGTGAAGAAGCGACCATTCAAGCCGTCATGGAAAACGCAGGCGCCGATTTTAATGAGCTTGAACTGATTACACTCGGAGCAACCGATTTTGTTAAAGCGATCGGCCGTGATGCCGACATTATGTGGCTTTTTGATGGGTGGGATAAAATCGCGGCTGAGCTTGCCGGCAAAAAGATTAATACGATATCGCTCCGTGAACTCGATCCGGCGTTGAACTATTACACACCTGTTATCATCGCAAATGAATCACTTCTCTCCGACCAGCCTGAATTGGCTGAGGCTTTTATGGAAGCAACTAGCAAAGGCTATCAAGACGCAATTGAGCAGCCAGAACAAGCCGCGAATACGCTTCTCGAAGCTGTACCTGAGCTAGATGAAGACCTTGTACAAGAAAGTCAGCAATACCTTAGCTCACAATTTCAAGCGGACAGCGAGCAATGGGGCCTACAAAAAACAGAGGTATGGGCTGCCTATGCGGACTGGATGGCTGAGCGATCATTAATTGAAGCAGAACTGAATGTCGAGGAAGCCTTTACGAATGGCTTCTTACCGGATCCGTCATCATGAACCCAATCATTCAAGTGACTGGCGTAACGAAGACATTTGCTCAAACCGTCGCTTTACAGCCGACCAACGCAGCCATGTATTCAGGAGAATTTGTTTCACTCATCGGTCCGAGCGGCTGTGGAAAAAGCACCTTGCTCGACATAATGGCTGGTCTGGAAAAGCCTGACGAAGGGGATGTACTCCTTGAGGGACATTCGGTCGTTGGCACGACCGGATACGCTGGCTATATGCCGCAAAAAGATGTGCTTCTGCCGTGGCGAACCATTCTTGCAAATGTCACCGTCCCATTAGAAATCCGAGGCATTTCTAAAAATAAAGCTCGAGCACGCGCGATGGAATGGATGGAGCCCTTCGGCTTAAAAGGCTTTGAACATCATTATCCTGATCAGCTTTCCGGCGGTATGAGACAACGCGCCAATTTTTTGCGCACGTGCCTTACTGAAAAAAAACTACTCCTGCTTGACGAACCATTCGGAAAGCTAGATGCATTGACACGATTAAGCATGCAGGAGTGGCTTATATCGCTCGCAGACTCTCTTTCTTTAACGATCTTTTTCGTCACCCATGATATCGAAGAAGCACTTCTTCTTTCTGATCGAATTTATGTCATGTCGCCACGTCCTGGGAAAATCATTAAAGAAATGTCGGTGACAGGACAACGCCCTCGGTCTCGAAAAGATTTATCCGACCATTCATTAATGAAACAAAAAGAAGAGCTGCTCGACTTATTATTTTCGGAAAGGCGCTCAAGTTGAGCGCCCTTTTCCGTTATTTTATGGCACCATATGAAGCTCCCAGCACATTCATAAAAAATCAAGAGATTTCTTTTCTTCTTTTATTATGTATAATAGCTAATGCTTGCCGTTTGCCCCTGTTTTTTTACCCACAGCTTGTCCACATTTTATCCCCAATAGTGCTTTAGAACTCATTGATGAATGACCAAACTAGACAGTTTACAACTCACTACTTTATGATCTATACTAAGTAGCAACCACAATATTTAGTAATTACACCAATGAAAAAACACTATATTTAGTGTTTTAACGTTTTTTTCGGCAATGATAAGGGAAAGCACCTAAACAAAGGTGAGGCGCCGAATAATAAAGAGGGATTTTTGAAAGAAAGAGGGAGGAATCACCGATGCTAGCAATTGATAGTCACGAAAAAGCGTACGCGTATATGGAAAAATGATGGAACAATTCCCCAACTTGGATACGACCGAATTTAAGGAAAAAATCTCACGCTACCTTGAACATAAAGATGATGTGACGGATGATCAATTTGAACACTACCTGCGCTTAAGTGCACTCGAAAACATTACAGCAGACGAACCTGACTGGACTTTTTTTGCAGCGCGAGTTTATTTAGATGGGCTCTACAAAAAAGCTGCCCGAAGTCGAGGTTATGAGCCTGAACAAAAATATGGCTCCTTTCTAGAGCTGATTAACGTTTTAAGTTCGATGGATATTTTCAGCACTCATTTATTGGACAACTATACAGCTGAAGAAATTGCCGAGCTTGAAAAAGCCATTGACCCTGCAAAAGATGAAACATTTACATACATTGGACTACTCACCTTAGCTGAACGTTACTTAGCACGTTCTCACGCAGGCGATGTATATGAGCTTCCTCAAGAGCGTTTTATGGTCATTGCGATGACATTAATGCAGAATGAACCAAAGGAGCACCGCCTCAGCCTTGTTAAGGAAAGTTATTGGGCGCTGTCTAATCTATACATGACCGTTGCTACACCAACCCTTGCAAATGCAGGAAAAACCTATGGACAACTGTCCAGCTGTTTTATCGACACAGTGGATGACTCACTTAGAGGCATCTACGACACAAACACCGATATCGCTACCCTTAGTAAGCACGGCGGAGGCATCGGGGTCTATATGGGGAAAATTCGTTCCCGAGGCAGCGACATTCGCGGATTCAAAGGCGTTTCGTCCGGTGTGATTCCATGGATGAAACAGCTGAACAACACAGCTGTTAGCGTTGACCAGCTTGGACAGCGTCAAGGAGCCGTTGCCGTCTATTTAGACGTCTGGCATAAGGATATCTTTGCCTTCCTCGATACGCGCCTGAACAACGGTGACGAGCGTCTTCGTACGCACGATCTGTTTACAGGGGTCTGCCTACCCGATTTGTTCATGGAACAAGTCGAAGCACGCGGAGACTGGTATTTGTTTGACCCACACGAAGTTCGCAAAATCATGGGCTTCTCGCTTGAAGACTTTTTTGATGAAGAGCCTGGCAAAGGATCGTTCCGTGACCGCTATTGGGCATGTGTCGAGCATCCTGACTTAGATAAACGTAAAGTCCCGGCCATTGAAATTATGAAGTCTGTGATGATTTCACAACTAGAAACAGGTACGCCTTACATGTTTTACCGTGATACGGTCAACCGTGCCAATGCCAACTCTCATAAAGGAATTGTCTACTGCAGCAACCTCTGTACAGAAATTATGCAAAACATGAGTGCCACGACAGTGACCGAAGAATACACAGAAGATGGTAAAATTATTACTGTCAAAGAGCCCGGCGATTTCGTCGTATGTAATTTGTCATCCATCTCTTTAGCGACAGCTGTACGAGATGATGTCCTTGAACGGCTCGTGAAGATTCAAGTACGCATGCTGGACAATGTCATTGATTTAAATGAGCTCCCTGTACAACAGGCAAAAATAACGAACCAAAAATACCGCGCCGTCGGACTTGGTACCTTTGGTTGGCATCACCTCTTAGCAACGAAAGGCATCGCGTGGGAAACTGAAGAAGCGATTGACTACTGTGATGAATTGTATGAGGATATCGCCTACTATACGATCAGGACAAGTATGGAGCTGGCGAAAGAAAAAGGGGCTTACCTAGCATTTGAAGGCTCAGACTGGGATACAGGAGCTTATTTTGCGAAAAAAGATTACACAAGCCCGCGCTGGCAGGAGCTTCAAAAAGAGATTCATGATTCCGGCATTCGCAACGGCTATTTAATGGCGGTCGCACCGAACTCATCAACGTCATTAATCGCTGGATCGACAGCGAGCATCGATCCAATCTTCCGAAGAGAATACTCCGAGGAGAAAAAAGACTATAAAATTCCAGTGACTGCGCCAGATTTGTCACCGAAAACAACTTGGTACTATAAGTCTGTTTATTTGATCGACCAGCATTGGAGCATTCGCCAAAACGCCAAGCGTCAACGCCATATTGACCAGTCCATTTCGTTTAACCTATATGTTCGTAATGACATTAAAGCAAAAGAATTACTTTCTCTTCACCAAGAAGCATGGCGTTCAAACTTAAAAACAACATACTATGTACGCTCCACCTCAGGCGCTGTCATTGAGGATTGCGAGAGCTGCGAAAGTTAAGTGCTTCTGTAAGCCCTGCATTTCCTTGACGAGAGGTCACTTTATGAAACAAAGGCAGCCGGCTCTTCGTCGGCGCCTTTTATAGTGCTTCCAAAAACGAATGGCACAAATAAGTATTTTTATGAAAGGGATTGAGTCACGTGAGTTCAGAAACATTAAATACTCGTAAAATAATGGACCCTGATGCACCGAACCGCTCCACTGGAATTATCAATGGTCGAAGTTCAAACGTATTAAACTGGGATGATGTCCGTTTTTCCTGGGCGTACCCAAAATATAAGCGGATGCTCGCAAACTTTTGGACGCCTTTTGAAATTAACATGTCCAAAGACATTCGACAGTTTCCCCAGCTCTCTGAAACCGAGCAAGATGCCTATCTAAAAATCATCGGTCTGCTCGCTTTGCTTGACAGTATTCAAACCGACTACGCAGGTAAAGTTGCCGATTATTTGACGGACTCCAGCCTCAACGCGTTGATGATTATTTTAGCACAGCAAGAAGTCATTCATAACCATTCGTATTCTTATGTACTTTCAAGTGTTGTTTCCAAGAGCAAACAAGATGAAACGTTTGACTATTGGCGCACCGAACCAACATTACGCAAGCGAAATGATTTTATAACGAATGGCTACGCAGACTTTGCCGAGTCACCAACCGTTCGTAACCTTCTGCGATCCATTGTTTATGACGTGATTTTAGAAGGACTGTTCTTTTACTCAGGATTTGCTTTCTTTTACAACTTGGCAAGAAACCAAAAGATGGTCGCTACAAGCACAATGATCAACTACATTAATCGCGATGAGCAACTTCATGTAGACTTATTTGCCAAGATCTTTAAAGAAGTGCTTGAGCAATATCCAGAGGAAAACACGAAAGAGCTTGAGGATTTTGTTCGTGAAACGTTTAAACATGCTGCCGAACTGGAAATTGCTTGGGGGCGTGAAATTATTGGTAATCGTATCGAAGGCATTGAGATGCACGAATTAGAGGATTACATTAAATTCATGGCCCATAAACGAGTGAAGCAGATGGGTTACGAAGGACCTTACCCTGAGCATAAGAAAAATCCAATGCGTTGGATTGTTGCTTATCAAGAAGTCGACTTAGGTAAAACCGACTTCTTCGAGCAAAAGTCACGTCAGTACACGAAGACAAGCGACGAGAACGGTTTTGACGACCTTTAAGTTTTTTAACAAACAACAAAGCCCGCTCATGCCTGGCAACAGGCAAAAGCAGGGCTTTGTTTTTGTGCACTTAGTTTTTTTTAGGTGGTAAAGACTGCGACTGTCGTACTTTAGGGACAACGATGCGATAAAAAACACCTGTTTCAGCTTGATTTTCAATTGTAATGTTACCGTGATGCAAGCTCAAAATACGGTGCACAATACTTAAACCGATTCCGGTTTGCCCTCCTTCTTTTCCTTTGTGAAACGGCTCAAACAGTCTTTTCGCCTCTTCATCCTCAAGTTGAGGGCCATCATTCGCCACAATAAGAATGGCATTGCCTTTTTGTTCAAATAACTCAATCGCCAACTCTTCTTTTGCATAACGCAGTTGATTTTCAAGCACATTTTCGAGCAGATTTACCCATTGCTCGGTATCTCCTTCAATCGAGACAGCCTGCAAACGAGACTGAATCTCAACCTCTTGTCTCGTCCAACGGAGACGCTCCGTGACATCCTCAATGAGCCTATCTAGCTGAATATGCTCAACAGGGAGCTCCCGACGCGATAAATAATCGAGCTTTGTCAAATACAAGATGTTCTTTATTTTTTTCTCCAGCTTCTCAGACTCCTGCTCGACGACAGCCATTGTACTAGACAAATCGCCTTTCGGAAAAACGCCATCACTCACCGACTGGGCATAGCCGCGAATGACCATTACCGGCGTTTTTAAGTCATGAGAAATGTTTTGTAATAAAGTTCGCTGCGCTTCGTCTTTTGCGACGAGCTTTTGTCGCATATCTTCGATTGAATGTCCAAGGTCACCAATCTCGTCCTTTCGATGCACATCTACCGGGTCATTCCACTCCTGTTTAGACAACCGTTTGACATGCCGTTGCAAATGAACTAAAGGCTTGGAAAGATACTTTGCCAACACTAACGAAGGAATCCAGCTTAAAACAAACACGAGAAGCATGAGCAGTCCAAGCTGGCGAAATAGCGTAAATGTTAAGTTATCCAAGTACGAATCCTCAACATAAGACAGCAAATATGCTGGTTGATTGTCCGCCTTTACTTTGCGTATGACGTAAAAAATACGCTCCTCTTCTACATAACTAGAATACCGCGCACTCACGTCATTTTGCTCTAGCGCCTCCTCCCTACTTTTAGCAATAAAAGCATTTGGCAATGGACCCGAATAAAAAATGACTGAAGCATCGAGCGGCAAAAGGATATGACGGACAGAACGGTCAGGCGCGCCGAATTGCTCCTGTAAACGCTTGTCCCCTTCTTCTTGAGGAAAACGCGACTCTGTGAGCACCTGCTGTTCACTTTCAATCGTCGTATAAATTTCAGTCGTGAAAAATTGCCGGATGATCATCGGAAACAATACGGCAAGAATGACTGAAATTAACAGTAGAATGCCTGCAAACACGATCCAAATTTGAAATGCTAATGGACGATTTTTCATTTTGTCATCATCCGATAGCCAAAACCATAAATCGTCTCAAGACGTAAATCCGGCATTTTCTTTCGCAATCGTCGTACAAGATCATCAACGACACGATCACTGCCAAAATAGTCTACTCCCCACACCGCATTTAAAATGTCTTCCCGAGAAAAAGCATGACCTGGATGCTTTACGAACAAAATCAACAAATCAAACTCTTTTGAAGTCAAGTTGATCGTCAAATCTCCTGTGTTTACTTCCCGTAAATCCTCATCAATCACGTACGGACCAATGTTTATCCTTGGCGTGGAAGAGGCAATAGCCGTATCTTGCTGAGGAGCATATGTTAACGCTAAAAGCTTCTCTGTTCTAATGACAAGCTCTCTAGGTAAAAACGGCTTAGCAAGGTAGTCACTACTGCCTAACTCCAAGCCAAGCACGCGATCAAAATCTTTATCTCGGGCTGAGATAAAGATCACCGGTACATGAGGTGTTTTATCCTTAATCTCTTTAATCAACGTATACCCGTCAATATCTGGAAGCATAATATCTAAAATCCAAAGGTGCGGCGGTTGAGATATCTTTTCTCGCGCGGAGGCTCCATTTAAAAAGGACTTAACCTCCCAACCTTCATTCTTTAAATAGGTAGTCAACAATTCATTTAAATTTTCTTCATCTTCAACAATGTAAATGAGAAACGACATCACTTTCACCTCCATGATTATTATACATTGTGAGTCCACAAGTGCTTTTATTTTGGCTCTACAATATTTGTTGGGGTTTACGAAAAAAAGAACAAAAAAATACACACAAGCTCCTATATCTTTACTACACTTGAGTTGTCGAAAACAAGAGAGCGAGATAGGAGTTGTGTGTGTATGCATTCTAACATGATGTTTCCCGGATTAGAAGATGTGATTATTAAAAA
>NZ_JAALFC010000038.1 GCF_011058155.1 Litoribacterium kuwaitense
GCACAAATTCCCGTTCGAGCAACGGCAAGACGACGTGACCACCACCGAACACGAACGACCCCGCCCGATAAAACATATCGCTTAGCGCGAGCCATGATGCGTCCATGACATTGCGAAGTAACGGAAACGCGATGAGAAAACCGACAAACAAAGTCAGACAAATGGCCCCTGCTCGTTTTGTCAGCAACGGACGGCTTGCCTGATCGTCCGATGCTTCAGACGCTGTTTTACGAAACATGACAATCCCTGCAATCGCCGCAAGCAAGATGACAATCACTTGTGACCACGCCGTTTGCCATAGCAAGATAATCGCTAGTGACAGCACTGCAATCGTTTGTCTTGGGACATCAGGCGTCAATTTTTTCGCCATTCCAAACACAGCATGCGCAACGACCGCGACCGCCACAAGCTTTAACCCATGAATCCAGCCGGCGTCACCGAGGTTCCATTCCGTATACATATAAGCAAATCCGATGAGTAAAAAAACAGACGGTAGCGTAAAGCCGGCGAAGGAAGCGAGTCCCCCAATAATCCCGCCACGGGTCAGCCCGACCGCCATCCCAACCTGACTGCTTGCAGGTCCAGGGAGAAACTGACACAAGGCGACGACATCGGCATATGTTTTTTCATCCAGCCACTTTTTCCGGCGAACATATTCTTCATGGAAGAAACCTAGATGAGCAGCTGGACCGCCAAACGACGTGACCCCTAATCTGAGTGATACGAGAAATAATGACAGCCACACACGCCACCTACTCACAGCTGTTGTCGACATTTTTTGAATCATCCCCTCTCTCAAGTTCGTTATTTAATCTCTTTAAAAAGCTCATATGCCTTCTTCCGAGCTTCTTCAAGTACGATCGCCCCTGCTTCAGTCGCTGTATAATATTTACGAACCTTTCCGGCGACTGTTTGGTTTTCTCGATGCAGCAAGCCATCTGCTTCCATGCCGTGCAAAATCGGATAAAGTGTTCCAGCACTGATCGTATATCCGTGTTCGCGAAGCTCTTCAAGCATCCAGGCTCCATAAATCGGATGCTCTTGTGCATGATGAAGAATATGAATATGAATAAAGCCAAGGAAGAGCTTGCGTAAGATGCGATCCTCCATAAAACCCCTCCTATCGGATTTCGATATCGGAATTCTATATCAATAAAAGTATCCTGTCAACGATATGTTCACACATTTACAAATATTTAATAGTGAACACATCCGCTACCATTATTCAACGTTGACAGCTTGTGAATGATCGCTTTACTGCAGCTAGCTGTTGCATGATCATTTTTTGGAAAGTGTAGCTAATGCCTGTTCCGCATTGATTAAACCATGCCCCTCCGTCGAGGAAGGCAATTCCATCGTTTCACAAGACTGACAGAGGAGCGTTTTCAGCTCATCTGGGGTTAACGCAGGCGCCTTTTCTAACAGCTGTGCAGCAATACCAGCAACGATCGGTGTTGCCATAGACGTGCCTGTCGCATTAAAATACGCACCATCGCGCCGATCCCGCTGCCCGAATTTATCTTGAAAGGAACGCGGGGCTCGCAGAGATATAATATTCACACCTGGAGCGATCACATCCGGCTTCAGCGCACCATGAATAGTCGGCCCACGGCTAGAAAACGCCGCTACCCCCTCCTTTAATCTTCCTTCACCTGCACCAACCGTTACAACAGTAGAGCTGATGCCTGGTGTCGCCACTGTTCCCAGCCCTGGACCTTCATTACCAGCCGCCGTCACGACAAAAATACCCGCAGCCCACGCCCGTTCTACCGCCTGCACAACTGGATCTTCGTCAGGCGGCTCTAGCGCCTGAGAGCCGATCGACATAGACAAAATACGAATGCGATATATGTCTTTATGTTCAATACACCAATCAATACCGGAAATAACATCCGATAAAGCACCATGCCCGTATCGATTCAGCACTTTCACGACGACTAAATTCGCGTTCGGTGCAATGCCTTGATAGCGTCCCGCCGAACAGCGTCCATCCGCAGCAATACAGCCTGCACAATGTGTCCCATGCCCATTATCATCATAGGGCACCGTGCGATGGCGGACGTAATCTTTAAAGGCCAGGACACATTCACCTGGCTCGCCTAAATCTGGATGCGGAAAAACCCTGTATCAACGATAGCGACCGTCACACCCTTCCCACTCAACCCAGATTCACGCAAACGATGGGCGTGGACGTGATGTGCGGCACGGTCCATTAAGACGGACATCGATCGGTCTAAATAGATCTTATTAATTAACTTACATTGATGGCAAAGCTGTTCCACTTCGTCCATCGACAGCCTTAATGCACATCCATTCATTTGCGGTAACAGCCTCCGCTGACGCTTGATATACTTTTCCCCTAGCTTTTGCTTGAGCGTATTTAGACCAGATTCATAGCCTTCTTCGGTAAATTGCACGATGACATCAACCCGCTTGCTTTTTTTGAGCCAATGATCCATCAAGCGATGAAAAATGCACGGAACTAAACGCATTGGATGGTAAAGTCTAACCATCTGCCGTTTCAGACGCCTGTCCAACAAATGGCCATACGTACGAACAGATTGGATCATTGAATAAGATGAATACACGATCATTTGCCTCCTCCAGTCATTTATCAGCACTTTATGCCGGAGGGGATTCATTCGAAGCGGTGTTTGTCCAGCCATTTACTGTAATATAGAAAAAGATTGCTCAAATGCTCGAGAAACCGAGATAATGCCGTTGACAACCATCAACGTTTAAACGTACCATTGATTCATATCCAATAATTTTTCCAAAATTCTCTGATCAACAAAGATATCTTTAACAGATAGACAAAGTGATTTTGTCTACACTACATCACATGGAAGCTTTCGCGATCAATTTTTTCTACAGCCTGGGTTGAAAACGCTTGGCAGACTAGGCGCGACAGCGAGCGAAGACGCCGATTTGAACACCTTGTTCATGAGCCGACGAGCGAGCCAGGAAACGACGGATGCGAGCGTTTGTCAACAGCTCATCCTCAGCCTGGCTTGAAAACGCTTGGCAGACTAGGCGCGACAGCGAGCGAAGACACGATTTGAACACCTTGTTCATGAGCGGACGAGCGAGCCAAGCAACGACGGATGCGAGCGTTTGTCAACAGCTCATCCTCAGCCTGGTTTGAAAACGCTTGGCAGACTAGGCGCGACGGTGAGCGAAGACGCGATTTAAACACCTTGTTCATGAGCGGACGAGCGAGCCAAGCAACGACGGATGCGAGCGTTTGTCAACAGCTCATCCTCAGCCTGGCTTGAAAACGCTTGGCAGACTAGGCGCGACGGTGAGCGAAGACGCGATTTGAACACCTTGTTCATGAGCGGACGAGCGAGCCAAGCAACGACGGATGCGAGCGTTTGTCAACAGCTCATCCTCAGCCTGGCTTGAAAACGCTTGGCAGGCTAGGCGCGACGGTGAGCGAAGACGCGATTTGAACACCTTGTTCATGAGCGGACGAGCGAGCCAAGCAACGACGGATGCGAGCGTTTGTCAACAGGCTGATCTTAAAAATAGGTCACAACACCAAAGACTGAGAGGGGACCACAACAATGGAAACACCTATCCTTGTAAAAGAATGGCGCGGTCAAACACTTGAAAACATTCATCACGGACTCATTTGCGGCATCGATCGTAATGGATCTGTTATTTTTCAGCAAGGCGACATCGACACACCGATCTTTTACCGCTCCGCATTAAAGCCGATTCAAGCCATTCCTGTGTTTGAGTCCAATGTATTTGAAGAGTACAACATCAGCGACAAAGAAGCTGCCTTGTGCACCGCTTCACAGCGCGGAGAATCCTATCATCAAGAAGCTTTGCAATCGCTGTTAAAGAAGTGGGGGCTTGATGAGGAAACACTCGTATGTAATGCATCACACCCTTTAAATGACGCACCGAAAGCTGAAAGCATTGCGAAGCATGAGCCGAAGCGAAAGCTGTATCACAACTGTGCAGGAAAGCACCTTGGATTACTCGCTGCTTCTCGAGCAAACGGTTGGTCAATGGAAGGATATGATCAGCTTGATCACCCTGTTCAACAGCGTATTCTTGAAGCGCTCGCTGAATTGACAGAGATGAAAACAGAAGATATTGAAACCGGTGTTGACGGCTGTGGCGTCCCTGTGTTTGCTGTACCTTTAAAACAAATGGCTTTGTCATATTTGAAATTTGCCGTGCCTGAACTCATTGAGGACGAGCATCTACGCCAAACCGTCACGTCCATTGGCAACGTCATGAATGCACATCCTGAAATCGTTGCCTCACACGATTTTATTTGTACAGCGCTTTTAGAAGACGACAATATCGTCGCTAAAGGAGGCGCACAAGGCGTATACTGTTTTTCATTGCGCAAAGAACAACAAGCATTTGCCTTAAAAGTGTTAAGTGGTCATGAGCACGTATGGCCGCAAATTGTTGCTGCTCTTTTAGAGCACATCAACTATGACAATCCAGCAACCATTGAACGCCTGAAAGCGCTCGGCTCGCTCGAAATCACAAACGATGCTGGCGTACCTGCAGGCCATCGAACAGTACATATTGAAAACGGAGGTGCATAAGCGTGGCAACACCCCTTTTGGAAGTCATTGCCCTGCTGCCTGAGGATGCAAAGCAGGCAGAAGCCGCCGGTGCTGATCGGCTTGAGCTCGTCACCGCTATGGGAGAAGGCGGGCTTACCCCGGCACGTGGTGTCATTGAGGCAGTCACCCGCTCGGTAAGCATCCCTGTCAATGTTATGGTTCGCCCCCACAGCCGTTCCTTTCAGTACAGTGAGGAAGAGAAGGCGATCATTTTAGCGGATATTGAACACGCACGTGCTGCCGGTGCCGCAGGAATTGTTTTCGGTGCCCTCGACAGCGAAGGGAATGTGGACGTGCCATTTGCTGAAGATGTTATTCAAGCGGCAAACGGACTAAAAGTGACGTTTCATCGTGCCATCGACGCGGCGCGCGACCCAGTTATTTCCTTTCAAACACTATGCAAGCTAGGAGGCATCGACTCCGTTCTTACTTCAGGAGGCGCAAAAAGCGCTCTGCTCGGAAAAGAAAATCTTCAGGCTATGGTGGCAAGCGCTGCCAATAGTCAAGATGCTCCAGTCGTCATGCCTGGTGCAGGAATTGATAAGAACAACCTCAGCGAGCTCCATCAAGCGCTTCGAACCAGTGAATATCATATTGGCTCAGCAGCACGAAAAAACAGCTCTTTTACTGAAGCAATCGATGACGAAACGGTTCAAAAGATCAAAGCTATTTTAAAGGGGTGAAAAACATTGAATCGAACGGTGGTCGACAGACGTTCGTCCGTTCTCGGTGAGATTCAATTACAACAAAGAGGCATTCATTATGAAATTATCTACAATGGCACTTTTTTGATGGCTACCTATAATGGGACATCTGAGCGAAAGCTCGTGCACACGGCCTTAAATACACAACATTCACCTAAACGCGTATTGATTGGGGGACTGGGTGTTGGTTTTTCTGTCAACGAAGCTGTGCGATCAAATGATGTCAAGCACGTCGATGTCGTCGAAATTGATCCATGGATCATCGAATGGAATCGTACATATCTTAAAAACGTGAGCAATACGAGCATGGATGATCCTCGGGTTCATGTCATTCAAAGTGATTTTTTAACTTGGCTCTCCAAAGCCATTGAAGAAACGTACGATGTGATTTGCTTAGACATTGACAATGGACCAGATTGGACGGTCAGTACTGATAACAAAGCACTATACACCAACACCCACCTCGCCCAGCTAGCAAAACTGCTTAAGCCGGGCGGGGCTGTTTCAATATGGAGTGCTCAAGAAGCACCCTGGTTTGAACAGGCACTTCTAAAATATTTTAATAAGGTTCAAGTCATCCGCACACCTGTCCCCCGTGGCGACGATGATTATATTTACTTAGCAGTTTTGTAGCATCCTCCTTTAATCGCTTTAGCAACAACGCTTCAGAAAACAAGTGTGAATAAAGTCGGCAAACTGAAGTCAATATTAAGAAATAAAATCATGAAGAGTATGAAGCAGTGAAAACTTGATAATAAATACGTTGATATTGGCAAACATTCACCCAAAACAGAAGAATACTGGTTGAGAATGTCACTTTGTTGCTGAAACAAGAAAGAACCAGTGGAGAATGACACCTTATTGCTAAAACAGAGGGAAACTAGCTGAGAATAACAACTTTATGCTAAACAATAGGGCTGTTCTGTGATATTATGTAGTTAAGATGGATATACTAAAAAGAGCCACAAGTGCTGGAACACTTGTGGCGTAAGCAATACAGGTTCCATAGTGGACCAGCCTAGCAGAAAAAGTAATCCGCATGAGCAGCTAACTCGATGGGCGGATTACTTTTTTCTTTGCGTTAGCAAGAAAATCAGTGTAGCAAATGACATCATTGTTCCGACAACAAGTCCGATCAATGCAATGACTAAAGAAATCATTTGATAGTCTGTCATTTGTTAGCACCCCCCTTCTATAAAGGAGTGCCGATCCACCCATGAGTACCGTATATTGCTCTCACTATTATAACATTTTTTTCATTTTATTGAAAAATAATCTTGAATGATTAGCTAGTTTTAGATGTATATATAATCTCTCAACCAAAGGATATAACAACACTTTTTTTAAGGTCTTCTGAATATCTCTAGCATTTTCCAAACGACTGATAACCTTTACCATTTAATCTAATATTTCTTGACTTTCCAGAATACATTTATTGCTTTTAATGTTAATTTGAAATTAATCTCTTGATTGTGGCGATGCATCCTTACGAATCCTACTTTTATGGCTAATAAGGTATGGATCTATTCTTGGAACGTCTTTTTCCGTAGGAACGGCATGAATCAGATCTGCCAACCATGTAATCCCATTGGACATTCTTAACGCTGATGAGTTATAACTCTTATCGAGATTTTTTCATCTATTTGAATTATTCCTTTAGCTAAGTACGCTGTATTGCCTCCGATTTAGTGCCACCATGCACGATAACCATCAAGCTCCTTTCCACAAAGTCAAAAAAGCGGCGCACCCGCATTTTCAGCCTGACTCACCAACACTTGAACGAGAAAATGGAAGATTAATAAGACGACGGGCGACGAATGCGAACGCTTGGCAACGGGCTGGACATTTTGAACAAACTGTCACATGCTCTACAGAAGATTAAACTGGACGACCGTCTTCATTTTTCCTTAAGATATAGAGTGAAAAGGAGCGAAGATATATGCCCCCGTCCTTATATGAACAGGCAAAGCAATTTATTGAACAATATTATTCAGAGCTCGGTCTTCCAGAAGAAGAAAAACAGCTGCGCCTTAGTGAAGTGCAAGCCGACATTGACGCAACGGGAACGTATGAACCGACGACGTCCGAGCTGACTTATGGAGCTAAAGTGGCTTGGAGAAATAGCAATCGCTGCATTGGACGTTTGTTTTGGGAAAAACTACACGTCAATGACGCCCGACATTTGGACAAAGAGGAAGACATTGCTGAAGCTCTCCTTCACCATATCAACGAGGCAACGAATGGTGGGAAAATCCGTTCCACGATTACGGTTTTCTCTGAAGGCGTCCGCATTTGGAATCATCAGCTCTTGCGCTATGCGGGTTATGTCAATGAAGACGGATCAGTCACAGGTGACCCTCACTCGGTGGAAATGACAGCGCAATGTCTAAACTTAGGCTGGCAAAGTCAGCGAACAGCGTTTGACATTCTTCCCCTCGTCATTCAAGTCAACGACGGTGCGCCGGCGCTCTTTTTGATTCCCGAATCAATTATCCTTCGAGTCCCTCTTCAACATTCTGCTTATCCTGCCTTTGATGATTTAGGAATCGAATGGTATGCCGTGCCGATCATTTCAGATATGGCTTTAGATATCGGTGGGCTTTTATACCGTGCCGCGCCATTTAATGGATGGTACATGGAAACAGAAATAGGGGCGCGTAACTTAGCGGATGAAGACCGGTATAATCTCTTGCCCATGATGGGCGAGATCATGCAGCTGAATATGACTCACGAAAGCTCACTCTGGCGTGACAAAGCGCTCGTTGAATTAAATGTTGCTGTCTTGGAGTCCTTCCGTAAGCATGGTGTCACACTTGTCGATCACCACACCGCCGCAAAGCAATTTAAGCGTTTTGAAATGAATGAGCAAAAAGCGTGCCGTCATATGACCGGTGACTGGACATGGCTTATCCCGCCGGTCTCCCCAGCGACAACGCACATTTTTCACCAGCCTTACGACAATACAATGCATTCCCCAAATTACCTTTATCAGCAAGCTCCCTATAAAGTGGATTAGAAGCAAAGAAAGCGGGCATGGACAGAGGCGTTTCTGTCGTGCCCGTTTGCCTTTTTAGCATGAACTCTGTTCCGCTTCCTTGTTAACTAAACACTGCGCCTGCCGCAACCACTCTTCATCGAAGTGTTCATCAAGAAGCGGCGTCATCGCCATGTACATATCCTTGCCCCAAACCCATGCTGCCCGATAAGCAGCTTTGATTTCATCGGGATACAGCCGTGCCGTAACAGCTCTAAGCCGTGTGTATACGGTTGGTGACAAACTGACTTCTGCATGCCGACATACATTCTGTCCGGCTTGAGGCGCTTGATGATTTTGAATCAACGCCAGCTGCAGCAAAACCTCCCGGATGTCATTGAGCAAGCGTAAGCTATACGCGTACTCGCCACGCTTATGATTTCTCACCCCTTGAATCCACATGTCTAGCCAAGCACAAAACCATTGCTCTAACTGATCCTTATGAGACGATCGATGCGACTGATCCACCTGCTCACTCGGATCATACTGAAAAGCCATCTGAAACGATCGTCTGTAGCCCAAGCAATCTGACCGAAAGCGATCCTCTTCTACATAAAATTGAAACTCGACACGCGTCGTTAAATCAACAAGAACGACAATCGAATCCCCGTTTTTATATCTTGGTGATCCCTTTAAAAATTGATCTGTCCACTGCGTTTGTGAAAAAGAGGCTTTGCCATCTACATACACAAGCACATAGAAAAGACGATCTTTCCACAACGTTTCGTCTTGTTTAGCGTCTGTCTCGAACATACAAACAGCTCGCACAGCATCCTCATCTTCGGCCATACGCTGAATGATATGAAAGCGGTGCGTTTCGTTCATGATGCTCCTCCCCAAAATGACGTCTTTGCTTAAAGGCATTCCCTAAATTGTATCGATGCAATCAAAGATTTCCTGAGAGGAGCAGATCGAAAAACACTTTTCTTTAAACGCCGCGCTTGTTTCCCCATACGAGAACATGGAGCTGGGGTAAAACGCGGACATCATTCATCTGTGGAGAAGCGACGACCCGATCGACAAGTCGTTCATAATCAACAAGCAAACGACTGACAAGCTGGTCGGTTGCACCAGTATTCGCATCAGGATTACCTACTTGCAGAAAACAAGGAACGTCGGGATAACGGGCATGAACCTGACAAGCATAAGCAAAATCGTCATCGTCAAAAACGACGACCTTTAAGCTCGTGTGCCGTTCAATCCGGTCATGTGCGGTAAGATGACCGATGATCTCATCGAGAATCGCAAAATCCGTTTCCATTCCTGAGCTTGGCGGCTTTGGAGAGATCGTTAAGTCGTCTATCTCAAGAAACCAATCTTGCCACACGCTGCCCTGCGTCTCTAACCCAACCGCGCAATGATTCTCATGCAGCAACGTAACGAGTCGACCGAGGTGACGAATGAGCGCTGGGTTGCCACCCGAAATCGTCACGTGATTATAGCGATCCGCACCTATCTCACCGAGGCGATGCAAAATTCCCTCCGGTGTCATTGACACAATATCCTGCTTCGCACTCCCATCCCACGTATAGGCAGAATCGCACCACGAGCAACGATAGTCACAGCCGGCCGTGCGGACGAACATCGTTTTTTGCCCAGCAACCATCCCTTCTCCTTGAACTGTCGGTCCAAAGATTTCAAGTACAGGAATCATGCCTCCATCCACTCCCTCCGCATTTCCGCATAGCTCTTCGGCGTTTCAAAAAGCCGGACAAACTCTACACGTGTACCACGCGCTTCGGGAACTTGCGAACGAAGCGCTTTTTCCATCTGTTCATATAGCCAAACGACCATATTTTCAGCCGTCGTATTCATCGCTGGCAGCGTCTCATTTAAATAACGGTGATCAAGATGAATTTCAATTGATTCCTTCCAAATGCGTTTAATCTCACTAAAATCGAGCATTAAACCGCGATCGTCAACGTATCCACTGATCCCGAACACGACACGATACGTATGACCGTGGAGATTTTTACATTTCCCTTCGTACTGATGCAAGTGATGCGCCGCATCAAACGTAAACTCCTTTGAAATGAGCACACGGCGGTGGTGGTATTTCAGCTCCTCATGGGAAATATCCTCACCAAACTTTTGCAATCGATCAACAATCCGAAAACCATACATGTCCATTAGCTCAACCCCTCTTGCTGTCTTTTCTCCTCCTGATAGCGCTGTAAACCTTGATTACGCAACTCGCAAGCTGGACATTCTCCACACCCTTGTCCCATCACACCTTCATAACAAGTCAGCGTTCGATCGCGAACATACGAAAATGAATGAAGCTCATCGGCCATTTTCCACGTTTCCGCCTTATCAAGCCACATTAAAGGGGTGTGAATGACGAAGGAGTCATCCATCGATAGGTTTAAGGTGACATTCAGCGACTTAATAAAGGCATCGCGACAATCAGGGTACCCGCTGAAATCTGTCTCGCAAACACCGGTGACAATATGTTTTGCACCCACCTGACTAGCTAAAATTCCTGCCATTGAGAGAAAAACGAGGTTTCGTCCTGGAACAAACGTCGATGGCAGCTCACCTTCCTCTTGTTCAATCGCCATCGACTTGTTCGTTAGCGCATTCGGAGCCAATTGGCTGAATAAAGACAAATCGAGCACATGATGCTCCACATTTTGCTCTTGTGCAATTGTTCGTGCAACGTCAATTTCCTGCGCATGGCGCTGCCCATAAGCGAAAGTTACCGTCACCACTTCAGCAAATGTCTTTTTTGCCCAAAATAAACACGTTGTACTATCCTGTCCTCCACTAAAAACGACGACAGCCTTCTCCTGCTGTAAGCCCATAAAAAAATTCTCCTTTCCTATGAAAGAGAGAATTCAAAGCGTCACCTAAAAAAACAAAACGGTTTCCACATAAGGATTCCGTTTTCCTTAGTTTTTTATAGAGGGTGCGCTAGAACCTCTCCCAACATGCACGGATTTTCTATTCATTTACAAATATCGTACCATAGGTCTTTCCCACAGAAAAGGGAAATCGCGATGAACACTGCACATAAGCTCATCCTCATGCATACGTTAGAGCAAATTGTCTATGACGTTAGAGGAGGTTACGATGCTTTGAAAACGATCCTAATCGCAAGCCCTATTCACCAAAAGCCAGATGTCTTACAACTATTTTTACAATCCTTAGGACGCCTGATCGACACTACACCGCAAACCTTGTCCTTTTATTTTATAGATGATAATACAGACGCACAAAGTTCAAAGTTATTAAAAGCTTTTCAAGAAAGGTGGCCCCGTGTAACCGTTGAATCATCTGGAAAAAAAGATGATTATGGACGTGATGAATTTACGCATTACTGGAATAATCATTTAATATGGAAAGTCGCTTATTTTAAAAACAAGATGATTCAAAAAGCGCGTGACGACGGATTTGATGGATTGTTCCTTATCGATTCCGATCTGTTACTTGCACCAACAACCATCTCTCACCTTGCCTCTCAACAAGTCGATATCGTCTCTGAAGTCTTTTGGACCCAATGGCAGCGAGACGCAATGGCTCAACCGCAAGTCTGGCTCCGAGATGAATACGTGCAATGGCATGCCAAACGCGATGAAGTGCTTTCTGAAGCAGAAAAACATGAGCGCATGGTAGCGTTTTATGACAAATTAAGAAAACCGGGGTTGTACGAGGTCGGTGGTCTTGGGGCCTGCACGTTATTATCACGAAAGGTCATCGAAGGCGGTGTTCATTTTGGTGAAATTCCAAACCTTGGATTCTGGGGGGAAGATCGCCATTTTTGTATACGTGCTGCTGCACTAGGCTTTACATTGTATGCCGATACCCATTTCCCTCCTTTTCATATCTATCGAGAATCAGAAATTGAAAAGGGCAAGACATTTCTGCTGGAGAACAGCCCTAAAACAGATACCATTGACGTCAACGAGCCTCCAAAACTGACATTGTCCATGATCGTTCATAATGAGGAACATCGCTTCTTAGAAGACGTGCTTCGGTCACATGCAACGTATATCGATGAAGCGGTGATTATTGACGATGGCAGCACAGATAGAACGAGTGCCTTGTGCAAAGAGATTTTAGCTGACATTCCGCTACAGCTCATTCATAATGAGCACTCCCGCTTCGCCAATGAAATTGATCTTCGCAAACAACAATGGGCAGAAACGCTGCGGACCAATCCCGACTGGATATTAAATATGGATGCAGATGAAATGTTTGAAAAAGGCTTCGCGAATGACGTTCATCAACTGATACAAGAGAAAGATAGTGACCTCATTTCCTTCCGCCTATATGACATGTGGGACCCTCTCCATTATCGTGATGATGAGCATTGGCGAGCGCATCACATGTTTCGCCCATTCCTGCTCCGTCCCAACCGTGAATATCTCTACACTTGGAACGAGACACCTCAACACTGTGGACGTTTCCCTGAAAACATTTGGTCCCATCCAAATCGTTTGTCAAACTGGCGGGTGAAGCACCTTGGCTGGTCTAGGGAAGAGGATAGACGCCAAAAGTATGTCCGCTACCAAACACTAGATCCAAACGGGGTATATGGACAAATTGCTCAATATGAGTCCATTCTTGATCCGAACCCGACTCTGATTCCTTTTTATAACGTCCCATAAAAAACGCCCGGTAAAACGAAAAATTTACACGGGCATGTTAACTTATAAATTTACGATTTTATTCTACAGTATCGGCAAGCTGATTCTCTTATAGACTAAAGTTTGATCCGCATCTTCATTCACCTTTGCACCTAGACGAAACCAGAAAAGCTTTATTCCTCCTGGGCAAAGCGTAGACTTTAAACAAATTTCACACAAACTGGTGACGATACGTTTTGTTCTCCAGCGAGCGCGGTTAACCTTCCCGACTGCCGATCACGCTGATAGACAAGTACGTTATCGGTTTCTTGATTGGAAACGATGACATAACCTTCTGTTGGATCAAGCGCAAAATCACGTGGCCAATGACCTTCCGTTGACACCCGTTCAACGAGCGTTAATTCACTAGAGCCGCTGTCCACAGAAAACACTGCAATGCTGTCATGCCCACGATTCGCCGCATATACGAAGCGACCATCCGCAGACACATGGATTGCGCTGCCTTGGCTATTTTCGTAAAAGTCACGTGGCAATGTAGGAATGACCTGCTTTTCGGTGAAACGACCATCCGATTTGTTGTAGCTTAGCACAACAACCTCATTGCTTAACTCAGTTAAGACGTAGGCATCATGACCATTCGGGTGAAAAATAATATGCCGCGGTCCGGCGCCAGCAGAGAATCGAAAACGGGCAACAGGCTCAAGCTGATCGTTCGCCACAGCGTACGTCACGAGCTCGTCTGTACCAAGATCGACTGCAACAACGTATTTTTGATCCGGGGTAAAACCAGCATAATGCGCATGGGCTTTCTCTTGTCGCGCTTCATTAGGACCGCACCCCTCGTGTTGAACAGTACTCGCCACTGGCAAAAGAGAGCCGTCTTCATTGACAGGATACAGCGCAATGATCCCCGTATGATAGTTCGCTGTCACGACCTGAGTACGTGCATCATTCACACTTACGTGACAAGGAGACCCTGCACCATCAATCTGCTTATTTAACAATGCCAGCTCACCCATTGACTCAACACGATAAGCGGCGACACCGCCGCTCTCTCCTTCTTTAGCGACAGCATACAGGACACGTCCATCCTTACTTGGATTAACATATGTAGGATTTTGCAATTCAGCAACGAGTGCCGGGGTACTAAGTTTACCTGTAGCTGCGTTAAATGAAAGCTTGTAAACCCCCTGACTTTCATTTTTCGTATACGTGCCGATATAAGCAGTGTACGTTGCCATTTCCATCATCTCCTTTACGTTATTTATTTAAGTGTATCATAAGTCTAATTTATAACCTTTAGTAAACCTTTAAGGGAATTTCGTTGACAGGTTTTTCCCTCCCTTCTATGATTTGTGTAACAAAAACCTTTATTTTGCACTATTGGTAAAGGAGCGTATTCCTTTTGAAGGACATTAAAAGAGTAACGATTGAAACTGCCAGCCGCTTGTTTCACGCCCAAGGCTATCATGCCACAGGCTTGAGGCAAATCATTAAAGAAAGTGGTTGCCCACAAGGATCTATTTATCATTATTTTCCAAATGGAAAAGAACAAATTGCTGCTGAAGGCGTGTATCATCGCATCGATGAAGTTCTCTATTTCTTAAATAATTCTTTTCAAAGTGATGATATCCTCTCAGATTTAACCAAATTATTTGAACATATTACAGAATACCATCATCAATATGTCGACAGTGGTTCTACCATGACCTCCATCGGCTTGATGACCCTTGAAACTATTGGATCGAGCGAGTTAATACAAGAAGCTTGTAAAAAGTATTATGAAAGCGTAGACCTTTTTTTTGAAACACTCCTCATTCGACATGACTATGATGCAGCAGAGGCAACCCGATTAGCGACGAGTATTGTCGCACTCATTCAAGGTGCATTTTTATTAACCCATACGTCCCAAAGTACTCAACCCTTGATCGATATTCAAGCGTCCATCTTCAATCTTTTTGAAGACAACGATGCTGCTACAAAAAGTTAACTTAAGTCACATCCTAGTCCTAATTCCGCATCTTACAAAGTAGTGCCCAATTGCTACCCTTTCAGCGAGCGATAAACACAACATGAAGTAACGACCTGCCCTTTAAGCACTCGGCAGGTCTTTCCTTAGCTTTCTGTATTCACCTGGGCTCGTCCCATACATCTTGCGAAATATCCGCGCAAACGAATTCGCATTCACATAACCCACTTGTTCGCTAATATCAACAATCGGGTCACTCGTGGTTGTTAACAATTCCTCCGCTCTTTCCATCCGAATTCTAATGAGAAAATCAACAAACTTTTCACCAAATTCATCTTTAAATAGTTTACTAATGTATTTTCCCTTTAAGTCAAACACATCACTCAGGTGGTCGAGGGATAGCTCTTCTTTATCATAATGGCTTTCAATATACGCTTTGATTTCCGATAACACTTGGTGGTGGTTTCGCGATTGCCGATACGATACGAGCTGATCAGATAGGTCGGCTAAGTAAAGCAAAAGGTTGCTTTCCAGCTCGTCCACCGTGTCAAACCGCTCCAGCTGATCAACGAGCCCCGGCAGAGTATAATCATTCCACTGCTTCATTAGCTCCTGTGGAAACAAATGCTTTTCCCTTTCCAAATAGTACACAAAAAAATTCATGATGTTGACAAGCTCTTCTTTTCTCAGCTTTGTTTTTCTCATTTGCACAAACAGCTGACGATACTGCTCCCTCCAGTGGTTTGGACTTTTGCGGTAGGTTAAAACAACCTCATGAGCAAGCTTTAAATGGCTATAGATATCTACCTCTGTATGCGTTACATTTTCATAGCGTATGATCTGATCCCCTCCTTCAACCGCTTTATACGCTAACGCTTCTTCAGCCTCGCGATAACCCCTACGGAGATCTTCCGGAATGACAATCATTTTGCTATAACCAATGGTCACTGTGAATGAAGAAAAGGTGACGATTTGCTCCTTATATCTTTCCAAATAGGGGAGCGGATCCGTTTTGTCATCCAACCCTTGAGCAATGCCGACGAGACGACTTTCATTCGTCCATCCGCACCAAAGGATAGACACAATGCCACCTTTCATCTGCGAAGCTCGCTTTTCCATACTCGCTTTAAAATGCAATAAGTCTTGTTCTTCCATTTGCTCTTTCCAGCTCTTGTAACGGTCAATTTCCACCATAAATACAATGGACGGAGCAAACGATACTGGCAATTCAATGCTATTCATCTCCTCTTCCCAATCAGGAAATGGACCAATCTCTTTTAATATTTTCTCAAATGTATATTTTCGCCGAAGCAACAAAGCCTCCTCGCGCTCCTGAAGATACACATTGGATTGCGCCATCATTTGCTCTAGGGTGTAATTGATAAACGTAAATTCATTCGCATGCGAGTCGCTGTTTTGAGCGCCATTCGGGTCTTTTGCATAAGAGCGCACCTTGCCTACGAGCTGTTCTAATGGCTTATACGTTTTTTTCGTAATATAAATGATCCATAAAATACCGATGATCACGACAAAAATGGAAAGGAGCAACCACAAAAAATTAATTGAGTCAACAATGCGACTCATATTACTCTGTGTAAACCCACTTTCGATCGTTAACCCAGAATAATCAGATGTAAACGATGTTAACACTTCTCCCTGCTGTACTTTATCATTCTCCTGAAATAGGGCATTGCCTTCGCGATCCATTAAACGAATAAAGCTCACTTCAGAATCGTACATGTTTTGAATATCCGTTTCTAATTGCTTCGTACTCACATTAACGACGATAAATCCTTTTGTTTTCGTATAAAAAGGGACTTGCCGGACTAAAGAGATGACTTCATTTTCAAGCTGATTGGAAAACTCCTTGAATTTCCTCTCATTTGTCCATTGTGGTATTTGGTTAGTCATCACCGTTTGAATAAAAGAACGATCACCGTAGTCAGATAGCTTTGCTAACGTCGCTAGACTTAAAACCATCTCATCATGGGAGCGCAAAATATATGCTGAATCAATGATCGGGTAAGCAATTTTTAATTCTTGTAATGACTTGAGTGCCTCTAAATTTATCGGCACCTTTGCCGAATCTTCCTCATCCAGAAATTGTTGTAAATTTTTATTGACCAATGATTCACGTAATACCCGATGATCAATTTCTTTTAAGGTATTATCAATATACCGAAACGCTTGTCCAGCTAATGATTCATTGACTTTCAATGCTTCTTTTCGACTTTGCTCGTTTAACACTTGAAAAAACAGTAGAAATAAAACGACAATGATGATAAAAAAGGCCGGTGTATAACCCATTAGCATGCGACGAAACCACGTTCGGTTCATAACGTAACCCCTCCTTTCTAAAAGAAATACGCATGATTCTCATTTTGATGCCACGAGCTATAAAAAAATCCGAAAAATGGTTGTATACGCTTTCAATTTTCTGAGGAGCTACCACGCCTTTTAAAACCGCAAACTGACACTCATTGCAAGCGATTTTTGCTAGTCCCCTTTTAGCCAAGTGCAAATATCAAGCCTTTGCCTTTAACATCGTCGCTCAACTACGACAACCGCTTTAACGAAAGGACGTCTAGTGACCTAAAGAAGATTTTGTGTGCTACTTTCTCTTTCAAGGGAAAGTCTTTCATGGAATCGTTCACAACGGTGATGTTTACAGCAATTTCACATCAAGGTCTAAGAGAAACCCTGCTTTTGACCACAATGTCTCATGCATGTAAACAGCAATAAAACGCCACTTCTGTTTCCATTATAAATAGATTTGTGTCGTCTGAACAGTTAGATATTTAATTTTTCTAAATAAATTTACATAAATTCGGCTTTATATGACTGTTTACACTATGCGCATCCGCTTCTATTCATTTCACAACTCAAGTTTATCAGGCTTTTTTTCGTAAACCCCAACAAATATTGTAGAGCCAAAAAAACCACCCCTACTCCATGAATCGAGTAGGGGTTCTCTTACTGGTATTAACGATCATACGCTTCCTGGTAGATTTCAATATATCGATTCAGCTGTAATCCTTCAAATCCGCTGACATAATCATCCCAATCATTCTCGAAGTTTTTCGTTCCGGTGACAAACTGCGCTAAGTTTGTTTCGATATAATCGGCGATTGTCGTTTTCAATTGTGCCGCTTCATTCGAATTTTCCATGCTAATGTAGATGCCACTCGGATAGTTTTCTGTTGTTTCATATGGCTCATAGTTATTTTTCGTTTCTTGGTGAAGCCTCATCCCGTAACCATCCTTAGCAAGTGGATCTTCTGGGGCCGTAAAGGAGGCTCGGTACTCGAACGTCCGCAACGACGGACCGATCTGCTCCCAGCCATCGTTATGTGTTTGGGATTGCTCCTCAACAGGAATAGATGAATATTTCGCCTGTTCGCCATTATAATCGAGCTCGCCTTCTTCAGCCATCCGCCAACCTTTGCCTTCTGGACCATTTTCCTGTAATAAAATCGCTTCTTCTGTAAAGAGGAAATCGACAAGTCTCATCGCTGCGATTTGCTGCTGTTCGGTTGCTTTACTTGTTAACGCAAACTGACCGCTCGTGACACTCGCTTCAATATTTGCCTGTTGGACACCATCAGGACCGATTAATGGCGGGACTGTGACATAATCTTTATGGCGTGGTGTGTTATCATCTGGCGTTAACGCATAACTTAAAAGCGCCGTCGTCACCGAGCCCATAATATTATCGGGCTGGCGGTTCGCAATTTGGTTTACAGCATCCACATTTTGTGTGAAGGCTCCTTGATCGATAAGACCTTCTGAATATAGCTTATTCATAAATTTAAGGCCTTCTTTCCATTCTTCGGTGTCGGCAGCTAATGAGACCTCATCATCCCGAACGATCAAATACGTATCTCCATCATTATAAATAAATGGACTCATGAGATAGACAGCAAAATTCCCACCCCACATCGTCTCTTCTGTCGCAGCGGTAAGCGGAATCTCATCTGCTTCACCATTACCGTTCGGATCGTCCTCCTTAAAGGCTTTTAATACCGTATACAAGTCGTCCGTCGTCTTTGGGACATCCAGACCTAATTTATCAAGCCATTTTTTATTCATCCAATATTTATTTGGATACGTACAGTGATAACACTCATTCACCATTGGAACAGAATAAATATTTCCATCTGGTGTCTTCATAAAGCGCTCTAAATAGTCAATCTCTTCCATTGCTGCTTTAACATTCGGTGCGTATTCATCGATCAACTGATTTAAGGGTAGAAATACACCTTGCCCTCCATATCTCATCTGTTCTTCAGGTGTTAAGTTTCCGTGTAGAATGACCTCTGGATAATCTCCACTCGCCAGCATCAGCTGCTTTCGGTCATTTAAAGCTTCATTTGGCACAAGATCCCAATCAATCCGAATATTTGTTTGTTCCTCTAACCATTTTGTATACGTATTTGTTTCCATATCTTCAATCGTTGGATACTGTGGTGCAAACATACGCAACGTCATCGTTTCATCGACAATGGGTAATTCGCCAACTGGGTTGATCGTAACATCTTCTGTACTCTCGCTATTGGTCTCGTCTCCTGCTTCCTCTGCGTTATTACAAGCAACCAATAATAGCACCAAAACGAATAAGCTCATCAGCATCTGTTTTTTCTTTTTCAAATGAATAACCCTCCCCTTTTTATTGACCTTGCACTCTTCACCATCACACAAAAAATCACACATCCCCCCTTCCGAGTCTTAAAATCATCAGGACTTTAATGAGCCAATCATCACACCTTTAGTAAAATGCTTTTGTACAAATGGATAGATCAGCAGAACAGGTACGCTTGCGACGACAATCAACGCGTATTTTAGCTGCTCCCTGAGTCCAGCTAAAGCAAGCGCCTGATCCACATTGGACATCATTGTTGGATCAACTGAGTTTAAAACTAAAATTTCCCGGAGAATAATTTGCAATGGGAACAGGTCTGGATCTCTTAAGAAAATTAATGCTTGGAAATACGTATTCCAATGCCCTACTGCATACATCAATGCCATCACAGCAATAATTGGCTTTGATAAGGGCAAGACAACGCTCGTAATAAACCGCAGGTCACTACAGCCATCAATTTCCGCAGCTTCATATAAATCGTCCGGAATCGTCGTCTGAAAAAAGGTCCGAGCAATGATCACTTGAAACACAGCAACGGCTCCTGGCAATAGCATAGCCCATGGCGTATTCAGTAAGCCCAATGATTTTACGACCAAATAATATGGAATAAGTCCTCCATCAAATAACATCGTAAACACGAGGATTGCCATGACGAGACCACGACCATACAGCGTTTTGCGCGATAACGGATACGCCAGCATAATCGTCAAGACGACGTTGATGAACGTACCAACGACGGTATAAAACAAGGAGTTTCGAAAGCCAATGATAATATTTGGATTATCAAACACCGCTTGATACCCTGCGATTGAAAAATCAACCGGCCATAACCAGACTTCACCAGACACAACAGCACTTGGGTGACTTAAAGAAGAGCTGATAATATTGAGCAAAGGAAGCAAAATAACGAGCAAAACGATGAATAAAAACAAATACACTCCAGCTAAAAATAGACGATCTCCGTAAGACTCACGGATCGTATTCTGCTTCTGTTTAGCCATTTTTTCACCCCTTACCATAGACTGTTGTTTGAGACTCGTTTCGCAACGTGGTTAACGACAACAAGTAAAATAAGATTAATGATTGAGTTGAACAATCCGACGGCAGTCGAAAAGCTGAAGTTGGATTCTATCAAACCGACTTTATACACGTACGTAGAGATGACTTCCGACGTTGGAACATTCAATGGATTTTGCATTAAGTATATTTTTTCAAAGCCTATCGCCATCATGTTTCCAATATTCAAAATAAGAAGAATGACGGTCACTGGCAAAATGCTCGGCAAGTCGATGTTTATAATTTTTTGAAACCTTGAAGCGCCATCAATTTTCGCAGCCTCATACAATTCCGGGTTGACCCCTGCCAAGGCGGCTAAGTATATGATAGCCCCATAGCCTGTCGTCTGCCACACATCCGAGAGCACATAAATCGTCTTAAAAAGCGCTGGTTCTCCCATAAAATTTCTCGGATCTAAACCAAAAATACCGAGGAAATGATTTACAATCCCAGTATTTGGGGAAAGGGCAACAATTAAAATCGATACCATAATCACAGTGGAAATAAAATAGGGCGCATAGGTCACCATCTGAACCGACCTTTTAAATAATCCCTGCCGTACTTCGTTTAAAGCAAGAGCTAACAAAATAGGGGCCGGGAAGCCGACGGCAAGACCGTACAAACTAAGACCAAGCGTATTTTTAATAATAGTCCAAAAAATTGGCAAATTAAAAAATTGGATGAAATGGTCAAAACCGACCCACTCACTCCCCCACATCCCTTTTATGACGTTGTAATCTTTAAAGGCAATCACCGTTCCGAACATCGGAATATATTTGAACGTAATGATGAAGGCCAAAGGGATCGACAGCAATAGATAAAGCTGCCAATGCTTTTTCATGAACCGTTTGTTTCTTTTTCTTTTTTGCTGGCGGAGCGCTACATTTGTATCCTTTCGCTCAATCGCTTTTCCCATTGCCATGATATCCTCTCCTTTCTGCCCCTATTGTAAGGGTTTTCAATTTGAAGTTTGTGCGACTTAAATTTATGATAGCTTTTACATTCCTTTCCGACAACAAACCATTTTCTTACACTATTCTTTTCTCGAAAAACGGCTTTTTCGGTCTACGATAAAAGGATACTGCATTTTTCACCACCACTCTTTTTTCTCCACCCTGACGCTTCAGGGTATTCTGAACAGTAAGCTAATTCACAAAATAAAATCTACAGTTTATTTAAAAAGTATAAATTTACAAAATCCGATAATTAGCGTAAGATGCATATGTAAATGAAAGCCCATACATAAGCGATATGTCGATGATGTAACAAGACCTTGAGAAATCAGTACAGCTAGATGCTTGTGCCAAAGACTTGCCTTAAATGCTCTCCTCGCCCGCCGGCGTATCATTGAGCGTACTTAAAATGATTGAATGGGGGAAAGTAAATGTCTGACCAAAATGCCAATGTCGAAGAAAAAGACGTTGAACAAGGTGTTCACAGTTTCAGCAGCGAGGATAAGTGGGTTAAGCCCGAAGATCCTGCCCTTTTAGAACAAATCGAATGGTTTAAAGACCAAAAGCTTGGTTTTATGATGCACTGGGGACCGTATTCTCAATTGGGACTGGTCGAATCGTGGGCGTTAAGTGATCATGATGCTGATTGGTCACGTGAGGACGTCGATTGGGAATCCGATCCTGAGGTATTTAAACAGCAATATTTTGATTTAAACAAAAGCTTTAACCCGATTCGCTTCCAACCAGACGAATGGGCCGAACTTGCACAAGAAGGCGGCTTTAAGTACTTTTTATTTACAACGAAACACCACGATGGCTTTTGTATGTGGGATACAAAAACGACAGATTATAAAGTGACCGACCCGAGCTGCCCTTTCCACACCCATAAAAATGCGGATATTGTAAAGCACGCTTTCGATGCCTTCCGAGCAAAAGGTTTGCCGATTGCTGCCTATTTTTCAAAAGCCGATTGGCACACGCCGACCTACTGGGCGCCAAACATGGAACGCGGTTCACACATGTGGCGCGGACCGTCATATGACCCAGAGAAGCATCCAGAATTGTGGGAGGAATTTGTCAAATTCACCCACGAACAAATGATGGAGCTGTTAACCGATTATGGGAGAATCGAAGTGTTGTGGCTCGATGCCGGATGGGTCTCACCGAGAAGCAAACAAGATATTCGTCTTGGAGAACTTGTCGAAAAAGCACGTGAGCAGCAACCATGGCTACTTTCCGCGGATCGCCTCATTGGCGGCCCTTACGAGAATATCATTACACCAGAACAAGCCGTTCCTGCCAAGCCAATGGATGTTCCATGGGAAAGCTGTATTACGATGGGATCTGCCTTCTCATTCCGCTATGAAGACGATTACAAGCCGACGAGAGAGCTGATTCATCTCCTCATAGAAGTCATTTCAAAAGGCGGAAATCTTGCCTTAAATGTCGCCGCCCAGCCTGATGGCCGGCTTCCACGCGGTGCGGTAGAGCGCATGAAAGAAATGGGCGCCTGGTTGAACGTTCACGGAGAAGCAGTCTATGGCACGAGAATGTGTGCCCCACACTACCTAGGAAATATTGCATTTACTAGAAAAGAAGACACGGTATACTGTTTTTATATGTACGACGCCGAAGATAGCGACGTAAGACGTAATATCTCCATACCCTATCCAGAAAAAGTCAATCGGGTCGATATTGTTGGCGGACCAGAAGACCTTCCATTTACACAAACTGATGAAGGAATACAATTGAGCTTACCTGATTCCGAGTTAAGCTTACTGGCACCGATTGCCCACGTATTTCGCTTGAGATAAGGGGCCTGATAATGTAAGTGCCTCCAGAGTGTAGACATAAATTTGTCTGCACTCTTTTTCGTATTTACATTTGCAGCTCACTAGTTTTTAGCGTACGAAGACGAGATAAGGCTGGATATCCAACGAACTGCCCGGCGACTACGATACAGCTGATCATGATAACCGAGCTTTACACTATATATGAGCACATTAAAAGGTTTTTTCTAACATTCACACCACTGCTTTTTTCTCTAAGCAAACGTAAAATTCGATTGCTCCCCTCTTGACCTTAACGTAACGTCAACGTTTATCCTATTGATTGAAGGAGGTTTTCACTTGGAATATACCGTAAAGATGCTTGCCAAAATGGCCGGTGTTAGCACACGCACACTTCGTTATTACGATGAAATCGACCTTTTGCGGCCGGCTCGCGTGAATGCATCCGGCTATAGGATTTACGGCACCGAGCAAGTCGATCGCCTGCAGCAAATCCTTTTTTACAAAGAGCTCGGCGTCGACTTAGAGCACATTAAACGCATTGTAACCGATCCATCATTTAATGCCCTGCACGCCTTGCATGAACACAAAAAACACCTACAGCAAAAGCATGACCGGTTGAACGCGCTCCTTGCAAGTGTTCAGCAAGCAATTGACTTAACAGAAAGGGGAATTCCTATGGAGGATCAAGAAAAATTTGCGGCTTTTAAACATGAACAAATCACCGAAAACGAACGCCTTTATGGTAAAGAGTTGAGAGAAGCTTACGGAGAAAAAACAATTAAAGCCTCCAATAAGCTGTTTAAAAGCATGACCATTGAGCAATACGATGCCTTTAAGCGCCTCGAACAAGAGGTACTAGACACACTACAAGAAGCCTATCAAACTGGTGATCCTACAAGTGCGGCGGCGCAAAAAACAGCCGCTTTACACAAGGAATGGCTTAGCTACACATGGCCGACCTATTCGCCAGAAGCCCATGCAGGACTTGTACAAATGTACGTTGACGACCCACGCTTCTCGGCTTACTACGACAAGCACCAGCCAGGAACCGCCGCTTTCTTAAGGGACGCCGTACTCTTTTTCACAGGACAAAATGATTCATAGTTGATCGGGTTGCGAACTCGCCATGACGGTATATGTCGCGACCCTTTTGCGAAAAGCTGACCACGTCAATAAGCCAGATCCTTTACTTTTGGATCTAGCTTCTTAATCTTTTTCAACTTGTATTTGATTGGTTTCTTTGTCAGAATGCACCAATTTTTTTGCCAATTTTCGTTTAATGACTAAACCGACCAGAAGAACTGGTACAGCGATGATAAAGATATACAGAGATACATCTTTAACCATGTGCTCGGCCGTTTGACCATACATAAAAAACAACGTACCAACGGCATAAAATTTAACAGCTCGCCCCACCGCAGCAAAAACAATGAGTTTCCAGAGCGGAAATTTCAAAAAGCCCGATAGAATGGTAAATACTTTAAAAGGAATGGGGGTAAATGCCCCAATCATAACGGCGGCCTCGCCATTTTTGCGAAACATATGATTTGCCTGAACAATCCATTTCTTTTTTAATATCTTTTCTAATACACCTTTTCCAAGACCACGGCCAATCCAATAGCCAAAAGGCGTGCCGATGAGGCATGCGATATAGCCTGCAGTCGCTAGCCACAGCGCCTGAGAAGGATTTAATATACTTAAAGACACTTGCGTAAAAAACGCAGGTATCGGAAAAATGACCGCATCTAAAAACGAGTGAACGATTAGCCCCCAGATGCCGAATTCCATTAAAAAGTCTAAAAAAGCTTGAAACATACGCGCGTTTCCCTCGTTTTTTGACGTCATTACTTTCTTTTATGGTACCACTGCCACCCTAAATTCACAACGCAGACGTTACTCAACCTACAAGAAAAAGTACGGCGTAGCGCACGTTCTCCGTCACCTGTTGTCTTTCTCGATTCTCTCATGAACTACTGAAATTCTATTCGCGTCTTCGCTCGCCTCCGTGTCTAAGCCGACAAGTGTTTTCAAGCTACGCCGAAAAATGAAAGGCTCAAAAATATGACCTTGTCTACACTGAAAGTGCGGCACGATACCTCACGACACACGCTAAAAAGCCCGGCAGTGATCATTCGCTGCCGGGCTCTACTCTATAATCATCTTATTCTTTTAAGGAACCAATCAGTACGCCTTTGACGAAAAAACGTTGCAGAAAAGGATACAAGAATAGAATTGGAATCGTGGCGACAATAATGGTCGCATATTTGATCGTTTCTCCAATAATAAAGCGATCCCCAGCGACAACACCCTGCATCATGCCGTCAGTACTATTTTCAATTAAAATCTCCCGCAGGATAAGCTGTAAAGGAAATAATTCACGATCACGCAAATATATCATAGCGTTAAAGTATTGATTCCAATGCCCTACCGCATAAAAAAGCGTGATGACCGCTAAAACTGGTAATGAGAGCGGAATAATGATCCTGAAGAAGATCGTAAAATCATTTGCCCCATCAATGCGTGCGGACTCTTCCAAGCTATCTGGGATGCCTTGAAACGACGTCCGCATAATAATAAGGTTCCAGGCACTGATCGCCGTCGGCAAAATCATCGCCCACCTTGTGTCCAGCAGTCCCAAATCCCCGATGAGTAAGTACGTTGGGATAAGACCACCAGAGAAGAACATCGTAAAGACGATCATCAACATAATTGGTTTAGCCAGCATCACTTTTTTGCGCGATAACCCATACGCTGCCATTGCCGTCAAAAACATGTTGATGACTGTTCCAACAATCACATAGAACAATGTGTTGCTATAGCTAATCAAAAGCATCGGGTTATCAAACACCATCTTATATGCCTCAACAGAAAACCCTAATGGAAATAACAGAAAGCCACGATGTTGCGAAAATTGCGACGGATCACTTACTGACGCAAAAAGAACGTACAAAAAGGGATACAGCGTCGCAAACATTAGAACGATCATAAAGCACGCGTTAAAGATATCAAACATTTTTTCGCCTCTGCTTCGTCTCACAAATAGCCCTCCTTCACCATAGACTGCTGTCGGTAATTTTCCGGCTCATCGCGTTCGCACCGATCAGAAGCGCAAAATTAATCACTGCATTAAAGAGTCCGACAGCCGCACTATAGCTAAAGTCAGCTTCGAGAATCCCTTTTCGATAAACGTAGGTGGAGATCACGTCAGCGGTCTCATAGGTCATCGGATTGTACATGAGAATAATCTTCTCATAGCCGATGGTCATCATATTCCCCATTTGCAAAATAAATAGAATGACGATCGTCGGCAGAATGCCTGGAATCGTCACATGAATGGCTTGTCGAAAACGTCCAGCACCATCCATGCGCGCCGCCTCATACAATTGCGGCTGGACATTGGCCATTGCCGCTAGATAAATAATCGAACCCCAACCAATCCCTTGCCAAATGCCCGAACCGACATAGATCGTTCGAAACCATTCCGCCTCTTGTAAAAAGGACACTGGCTCGAGACCGATAAAAGCGATCAATTGGTTGACTAAACCATCCTTTGACGTAAAATCGACGATCATCCCAACGACGACGACCACCGAAATAAAGTGAGGTAAATACGTAACCGTTTGAATGGTTCGCTTAAATGCCATACGCCGCACTTCATTGAGCAATAATGCCAATAAAATAGGTGCGGGGAAGGCAAAAAGCAACTCGTAGATACTAATTAAGAGCGTATTGCGAATGAGCGTCCAAAAGTAATAGCCGTTGAAAAACTCGATAAAATGATTGAAGCCGGTCCACGGACTGCTCCAAATACCAACCGCTGTACTGTAATCTTTAAAAGCGATTTGCAGACCGTACATCGGAAAGTAATGAAATATGACGTAGTACAGAACGGCTGGCAGAACCATAATGTAAATATAGCGGTTTCTTTTGAGGTCTTGACCAAGCCTATACCAATAGCTCTGTCTCGCAAACTGTGTACTCTCGGCTTTTTTCGTTACAGCCGTTCGACCCATGAGACTCCCTCCTCTCTATGGCAACATCAACGCTCGTTAAAGCGATTAAGTGCAGCCTGATTAATTTCAATCGCACGTTCTATGCCCATCCCTTTCAATGTCTCAACATAATCATCAAAACCATCAAGCGGCTCTTCACCCATAATAAATTTATTCACCATGGTTTCCCTGTACGTGTTCACATCATTTAAAATTGATGACAGCTCACCGCTTTCTTCTTCCGTCGGCGAAATGTGCGGCATCACTTTGTCGTGTTTGCCTTCACCCCAAATGACGATCGCTTCTTGCTGTTCTGGCATTTGCATATATTGTTCAATATAGCGGACATCTTGGACAAATGGCCCGTTGTACCCTGCTCTTACGTACTGACCAAGCGCCTGAACCATAGGAAGCCCATCTGGATTGTCGGTAATTGTTTTTGTATACGTCGGATAGTCATCTTCCATCGTATAGCTCTCGCCTTCAACACCGAAGTTAAAGAGCATATGCCCTTCTTCGCCGTAGTTGTAATCGAGCCATTCGATCGTTTCTTCGATCTGTTGATTGGAGGTCGTAATCGCTGCACCTATCCCGTTATACGCATGGTCTTTATGCGCAAAATCAGGCACCTCACCCTTTTCCAATGATGGGTAACGAACGGGCGCTAAATGAAAGTTTGGATCGCCTTTCATCAGCGTCATATAATGGCCTATTCCAGACCCACCGTACGATATAAATGAGCCAAGCTGATTTCCCGTAACCTTCGCATCACGCAGCTTTGAATCCGTAGCAACAAAGTCAGGATCAATCAAACCTTCTTCATACCATTGGTTCATCAGTGTCAAAAATTCTTTAAACTCCGGCTCGATCGGCCCGTAATGCACCTCGTTATCCTCATGGTAAAATCCAGGTATCACGCCAAACGCCCCAACAAATGCGTTCGATGCTAAATCTGGCAAAAGCGGAATTTCATCTGCCTCCCCGTTGCCGTTTGGATCTTCATTTTTAAAAGCTGTCAATACTTCATGCCACTCATCGATCGTCTCTGGTCGCTCAAGCCCTAAATCATCTAGCCAGTCTTGTCGAATAATTGGTCCAAAAAACGTCAGAAGTTTCTCATCACCGCGTAAAAACGGAAATTGGTATATCCCTCCATCATCCGCAGATATCTGTTTTCTCCACTCCGGATTTTCCTCTAATACAGCAGAAAGATTTGGCGCATGCTCATCTAAGTAATCATTTAAGCGCACGAGCTTCTTTTCATTGGCATATTTTGTAATGCCACCTGGAACACCCGTCCATAACCATTCAATGACATCTGGCAAATCTCCTGAAGCCATCATTAAGTTAAACTGCTGGTTGACATCGCCACCAACCGGTGGGTGCTCAAAGTCAACTTTGACGCCTGTCCGCTTTTCCAACTCTTGATATGCAGCGACATCATTTAACGTCGTTAAATTCGCGGCTACCGCCGTATTCAGTGAATTAAAATAAGTGATTTCTAAAGCACCTTCTTCAGCTCCCTCTCCACTTTCTGTCTCACTTGTCGCCTCATCACTTTGACAGCCGGATAAGATGACAATAGTCAAAAGAAGCAGGCTAGACACCCATGACAGCGCTTTCTTTTCCATGTGCATTTCCCCCTTTTTTCTTCAATGCTCTCTCACGGAAAGCTATAGCTATCATGACACAATTTCAAAAAATCTGACTATAGACAGTTTGCAATATGCACTGTCCAAATACAGAATGACTGCCTATTCTCCTTCTCGTCGACGCTTCTTAACGACAGGCGCTCCTTTATACTGTCCAGGCGTTACACCTTCATACTTCTTAAACAGTCTGATTAAACCTATATCATTCGCATATCCCACTGCCTCCGCCACTTCCCCAACTGTTTTATCAGAATAAAGCAGCAAAGATTTTGCATGCGCTAAACGAACACGAGCAATATGTTCTTTTAAAGGTTGACCATGAAATTGCTTAAACAATGAAGATAAATATTGGGGGCTTAAACCGACCCAATCCGCGATACTTGCCACATTTAAATTAGGGTCACTATACTGTTCAGCAACATAACGCTTCACATTCTCATAAAGAACACGATGCTGCCCACTTAATTGCTGTTTCACTTCTTCACATATTAAGGTGCAATATGATTTTACTTCGTCAAAAACATCTTCAGCCGTTTTACATTTAGAGATGTGCTGTAAAATTTCCTGCGGCCATGGTTCGATTCTAACTGTCAGACGATTAAAAACTTTCAGTAATGTACTCGTAAGATTGAATGCTAAACACCGACCTATTTCCAGGGAAATATTACGATCTTCAAAATTAATTGAAAAAATCTCATCAAGCAATTGTAGCGACGCTGACGTATTTCCCGTCATAATCGTATTCATCAATTGTTCCTCAACATCCATAGGGTAATAATAATGAGGCTCTGTGTCCTTGATTTCTTGAAAAAATGTTATTGCCTGACGACCACGGATAAATTGATACTCTAGCGCTTGCAATGCTTCTTGATAGGCGGTCCGAATGGCGTCATTTCGGTTGTGAAGCATTCCAACACCGATCGTCACATCAAGCTCAAAGGCTTCTTTCATCGTTTTTCGACAAGACTTTGATATATGTTCGATCCTGTCTCTCCAACCGTCGTTAGGTTTTTTGGAAAAATTAAACAGCAAAGCATACCGGTCTCTTTCGATACTTGCGACATAAGCGTACCCGCCCAATTCGCGAAAAGCTTCTTCAAAAACATTTGTCATCACGAACTGAACGAGCTGCCAATGGGTATAGCTGAGTTCTTCTTGCGGAGGATTCCTATCCTCTACGTCCATCACGAGCACAATAATATACGGAGACACAAGCTTTAATTCAGATGCGCCTTTTTTTGGCACAGCAATCCCCTTTAACAATTGCCTTAGTGACACTTCTCGAACGCTCGGCGCCTGAATGTGCACCTGCTGCCGCAAATCCTTCTCTTTATCCCATAATTCCTCAATATGATTAGAAATCATCTGGTATTCATTGACTCCGCGTTTTGTCCCCTGGAAATGCTTAAACAATGAACCCGCTAGCTCTCGAAGCGGGCGGTAATGTCGCAGGGACAGATAATAAGATAAAAGCAAACCAATCAGTACACAAATCGCCAGAAAAAGGAGTGCGGTCTTTTGAATTTCACGAAGCTGAGCGGTATAGACCGTCTTCGGAACTGCCGAAACATACGTCCACCCATTGTTATCCGCTTTCGCATAAGACAGCATATGAGAAGAATTTTTTAGCGACGTCTGAATGACACCCGACTGCCCTTTCATTTTTTGTACAGTTTTCGTAGACAAATGATCTAAATCTCCTGATTTCATAATTAAGCGGTTTTGATCATCAAAAATATACACTGTCCCATGATTCGCAGTTTCGATCGTTTCCAATAAACTTCCTATCTTCTCTTTATATAATAGAACACCTAAAATCGCTTTTGGCTCCGATGAACCATATGGAAGTTTTTGTAAAAAAGGAATGACCTCTTCAGCATCAGCATATGGACTTTTTACAGTTTGGGCTGGTAAATACTCGCTTATAGGGATCGGCTCAGCTAACCACTCTTTGTACTCGTTCAAAGATTTACTTGGAAATCCATAGTATGAAAGAAAAAAAACATCAGACGTCGTTTTAATTGTTGGCGTAACAATGTAATTATTATTTTTAAAATAGACAAAAAAATCTTTAACAAACGGATTCGTATCTAACGTACGTAACTCTTGACTAAACGCAATATAAGGGTAGGTCTTGTTTTCATACGCTCCGAGTAAGGGCTGGAGCGCTGGATGAAAAGCGACCTGTAAAGCCAGCTGGTCTACTTCATTTAAACGCTGATCCATCACTTGCTGAATTTGTTTAAGCATTGCTAGATTTGCCCGACTGCTTAATGTGCGAATGCTTTGTTCCATCCGCTGATACAATATCGTTTCAAACGTAACAGGCACGATGAAGATTAGAAGAAAGGACATAAATAACGCAATAAATACGCTTGAACGACTATTGAAAAACTTCAAATGCCCACCCCTCCCTTGTTGTAAAAAGAAGTTTTCTATTTAAATTTTTCTATTATTTTAACTCTATTTTTAACGAAGAGGCATCTTTCATTCTATGTTACATGTTATAATCTACTAAAAAATATGATTATTTTGTTTTTTATACATTGGTATATAAGGAGTGTTCACACGAATGGAGCCCTCAAAACACATCGTTGCAGTGTCTGCTGTCGTTACAAATGAACAAGGGGAGATTTTATTGGTAAAGACTCATCACCGTTCTGAAACTTGGGAGCCGCCAGGAGGACAAGTAGAAGAAGGAGAACCTTTGGACAAAGCGGTTCAGAGAGAAATCCTTGAAGAGACAGGGATTGTCATCAGACCTGTTGGTATCACAGGTGTGTATTATAATACAACAAAAACATTCTATCAGTCGTATTTAAGACAACTTATGAAAGTGGAGAAGTGAACATTCAGCCTGAAGAAATTAAAGAAGCTGCGTTTATCGTTTTCTGACAGAAGACGCCCACTTCAAGGAATGTTAGGAGGTTGTCCAATGAGTAAGTGGGAGATGAATGTCGGTTAGGCGTCAGCCCAAAAGTTGTTTCTTTTTTGTGCTATGATATCATGAGTCTAATATAAAAGAAAAGCTGAGATTTCGATGAAAATAGATGGTCATAATCATCAGTGTTTTTGATGTACTACCACCTTGTATTCGTTGTTAAATACCGTAGAAAAGTCTTTGACGACGACATGTCTGACTATGCAAAAGATATGTTTGTAAAGTGAGGTGAAAAGCAATGTTGGTCAACAAAGCATACAAATTTCGTATTTACCCAAACAAAGAACAAGAAATCTTAATCGCAAAGACGATTGGTTG
>NZ_JAALFC010000039.1 GCF_011058155.1 Litoribacterium kuwaitense
TTATTAAGCCAACAATTGAAACACATTCAAGACTTTCAAGTGGGGTAAAGAGTAGGGGCAGGAGCGAAGGGCTCCCACCCCAACTATTGACGTAGAACCTTTATTTTTCACAATTTCCCATAGTGTTCTCAAATTTATCCCACATTTTAAAGATATGCTATAAACAGTTCAAAAGAAAGCATCCTTATCACCAAGGTCAGCTTCATTCGCTTTACTTTTGATGTTCACAACTGTGAAAAACAGGGTATATATGCTGTAGTATTTATTAAAAAAGGAGTGCTTAAGGATGAGAGATGAGAAACATCATTCTTTCGAACACGAAAGCTCAGAGGAAAAGGTGATGCAGGCCGATACCTCAGCAGAGCAAGAAACAAACAGCGCTTCCGATCAAACCGAGCCCTATCAGCCATTAGAGATTACACCTTATCAGTATGAAGATAAGAGAAATATGGAGGATAAAAAGCCAAAAAAACAACGAAAATGGCTGAGCCCGCTTATCGGTGCTATTCTCGGTGGCGCCCTCGTATTTGGTATGACAACAGCAGATATTTTACCAGGTGCAGTGCAAAGTAGCCCAAATACAAACAATTCGATTACCGCTTCCCCGCCGCCTACAGCCACGCCGGTATCGACAACAAATGACTCACCAGGTAGCACGACTGCAGATATTGCTGAAGCGGTTATGCCTACGATTGTCGGGATTGTCAATTACCAAAAAGCTCAGCAATCCGGCTATCCTTGGTTTCCTCAACAATCGATGGAGGAATCCCAAGAAATCCAAGCCGGCACTGGATCGGGATTTATCTTTAAAAAAGAGGGTGGCAGCGCCTATATTGCGACAAACAACCATGTTGTTGAAGAAGCCAGCACTGTTCAAGTATCGTTACACAACGGCGAGGAGCGTGAAGCGGAAATTGTCGGCACAGATCCGCTCACTGACCTAGCTGTTTTAAAAATAGATGACGCAGGCATTGATAAGGTTGCCGAATTTGGTGAATCCTCGTCAATGCGTCCCGGTGAAAGAGCGATCGCCATCGGGAATCCTTTAGGTCTGACATTCTCTGGTACGGTGACAGAAGGTATTGTAAGCGGGCTGAATCGCTCTATCACCGTAAACACTTCTGCCGGTCCTTGGGAACTAAACGTACTGCAAACAGATGCTGCCATTAACCCTGGTAACAGCGGCGGTCCTTTACTTAATGAAGCTGGTCAAGTCATCGGCATCAACACGTTGAAATTAAAACAAGAAGGCATCGAAGGTCTTGGGTTTGCAATCCCGAGCGAAGATGCCCTCCCAATTATCAACGAACTGATGGAAAAAGGTGATGTGAGCCGACCTACACTCGGCGTACGCATTCTAGACGTGTCACAAATTCCACAAAACTTCCAAAAGAACACATTAGGACTATTTGGTGACATGTTAAACAATGGCGTATACGTTGATTCTATCGAACCAGGCTCAGCTGCTGAAGCTGCAGGTGTTCAAAGCGGGGACGTCATCATCTCCATCAATGAGCAAAAAATTGAAAGTGGATTTGAGCTACGGAGACTGCTGTATAAAGTATCTCCAGGAGATGATATTCAAATGAAAATTGTCCGTAATGGCGAAACGATTGAAGTATCTGCTCAGCTTAGTGACAAAGACATGGCAAGTCCAGAAACGTAACGCAGAAAAATAGGTAACTTAACTTCCTTTCCCTTCCCTAAATAAAATAATCGTATCAAAAAAAGCTCCGGTCTTCCCTAACCGGAGCTTTAATCTGTTACCAATCGTTTACATCCATCGTTGCCCTATGAACTGGAGTGCTATTGGAGTCTTCACTCGCTTTGCGCTAAGTCTGACAAGCGGTACAATACAGGCGTTAACGTTTTTAGACATTGACATCTCTCTTCATTGCTCATTCCACTTTTCTTCTAACAAAATGCCAATAACAAAAGCTCTGGTTGCCTCCAGAGCTTTTTGATTCGATCTATATAAACGATTTTTCTACCTTCTCTATTTTGTATATGTCTGCTTTTACAACATCGGCAAAATATAATTAATTAGAAACCAGAGAATACCAAAGAAAATAATTAAATAGGTTACATATTTGATCAAAGTGGAGGCTACTTTACTGGAGTCCGATTTCTTTTCACGGCTTTCAATATCTACGTCACGGTCATGTTGAGACATTTGCACTTCCTCCTTGTAAAAGGGTATGGTAGCAATTACCCCAAACCGGTGGAAGGCAAACGGCTATTCACTCACAGCGTCAAAACCTTTCGCTTGAATGGCTGCCACGAGCGCGTTTCGCTCAACATCGGACTCATGCTGTATTTCAACAGTCCCCCGCTCTAAGTGCGCCTCTGCCGCAGCTACACCTTGAACCTTTAAAACGGCTTGAGTAACTAATGTCTCACATTGATTGTACATCATGCCTTGGACACGTATGATTGTTTTTTCCACCTTGCAAAGGCCTCCTAATTTGCCTGTTTGTCATGCTGTAATGTGAAAACATCAACCTTAAAACACACCACTGTTAAAATTTATGTTTTCCGCATCAGACTGATCACATTCATCGGCAGCCTTCCTAGTCTATCCTTTGTCGAACTGTTTAAACACGCGCATTAATTCATCAATGGCTTCCTTTTCATCGCCATTTTTGATCGCATTTTTTACACAATGCCCTAAATGCTGTTCCAATAATTCGTAGCCTGTTTTACGCAATGCCGATTGAGCTGCAGACATTTGGATCAATATATCAACGCAGTAACGATCGTTCTCAATCATTTGCTGCAAACCTCGAATCTGCCCCTCGACTCTCCGTAAACGATGAAGAAGCATTGTCTTCTCCTCTTCATTACGATGCGTATGCTTCACATCATTTGACATTTGCCTTCCTCCTTTGGCAAAAGTATATACCCCCTCTTCGTATGTGTCAAAGCGTATATATTCATTCCATCAAGGTCTCCGTATATGTATCTTTACTCGATTTTACTGGATTCATTCCTTCTTCAAAAATAGAGCGAAAAAGAAAGATGAGAGCCTTCTTCAATCAAAAATTCTCCAGATTTTTGACAAACGCTCAACCGTTGCCCACTGCCTCGCTCGTCCTCTTATTCGTGTCTTCGCTCGCCTTCGCGCTTTGGCTGACAAGCGCTTAGATATGGTAAACAATTGGAGAAGCCCACACAAAAAAAGTGTAGACAAAATCAGGGATTGACTTTGGCCACACTCTGAAAGCCTTCTTCATTCCAAAAGGCTCCACTCTGTATACAACAGCAAATATTGCCCAACTCTCTAAAAGCCTTGCTGCCTAATAGACTCTATGCAATCGTTCCTACTTTCCTACCTCTGTGTTTACTTTGTAAAACGAGGTAGTTATGATATGCATTCAACAAATGGTCCAATTCTTGACTTGCTTGAATTGTTAATTCACCATTCAACCCATCTGTCTGGGCAATTTTTATCATCTCAGTTCTTTTTTCATGAATGCACATGAGATATTCATTTTTATCTACGACTTCCCACTCTAACAACTTCAACACCTCTTGGCTACATGGTTAATTCTATTATGTACAATTCTTGTCTAATTGAAAACTGTTTCAACAAAAATAGTGCTACAATGACAAAATTCTATTACTCTTCGACAAACAGCACTGCTCCTATATAACGCTATGACAATCATGACTTTTTTCTCAAGTCAGGACGATCGGCTTATCCGTTAGGAAAAAATAGAGCAGATAGTTCATCACGATGTTGAACTAAATCGTTTAGCGTATATTTTTCAAGCACTTGAAAATAAGCGGCAAGTGCTTCACCTAGAATGCCCTTCAGCCTACAAGACGGGGTGAGCACACATTGATTCTTCTCGGAGTTAAAGCACTCGACGAGATGAAAATCTTCTTCAACCTCTCTGACAAGCCAGGCGAGATTGATGTTTTCTGGCGCCTGAGCAAGTCGAATGCCACCATTTCTTCCACGAATGGTTTCGATAACGCCGACCTTTCCCAATTCGTATATGATTTTCATTAAGTGATTTTTTGAAATGTCGTAAGCATCAGCAATCTCCTGTATTGTCGTCAAGTCATTGGTATTTTTTGTCGCCAAATAAATTAACACACGCAGTGAATAATCTGTATAATGAGTCAATCTCATATAGGGGGCACAAGGGCTAGCACCCTTGGCACGACACCACCTTCCACGATAAGCTCTTCAGCTTGAACCTGTTCTTAACCAATCGCATTGTAACACAAAGAAGGCTAAATATCGGTTTTAATTGGCTGATGAAGAATACATTAGGACGTCAACGGGTATTTACTAACTATATTGGACTGATATGAGGTGAACTGATTTATGCCAACAAACCCAACAAATATTATCGACCCGAAAGATCGAAAAAATGTAGCACTTTTAATGATTGACGTGATTAACGATTTAGAATTTGCAGGCAGTGAGACACTTCAGCCCCAGCTAGATCCATTCATTAAAAACCTTTTAGCTATCCGTGACTATGCTACGATAAATAACTTCCCTGTCATTTATGTCAATGATAATTTCGGTAAATGGCAATCTGATTTTCACCAGCTTACCGAGCAAATCCTGCACGGACAATCGCCTGGCCAACCTATGGTCGAAGCGCTGCAGCCTCGAGCGGATGATTACGCTGTTGTAAAGCCAAAGCAGTCCGGTTTTTATTCAACACCTTTAGAGATGCTGCTTCAACATTTAAAATCAGATACTTTAATCTTAACGGGTCTGACAGGTGATCAATGCATCCTCTTTACAGCGATGGATGCGTATATGCGTAATTATCACCTGTATGTCCCTAAAGATTGTATCATTACGATGGACAAAGACATTGAGAAAAATGCATTAAGCATGATTGAAATGAATTTAAAAGCAGACATTACTCCATTTCAAAATCGTACACAAGACCATTGGCTTGGAAACTAAACGAAAGCTTATGCTAAAAAGAGTGTAGACAAAGCCCTTTTAGACTTTGTCTACACTCTTAATTGCTGATTTGGATGTATACCAGTCATCAAATATAGTGACAGGCATCGTCCGTTTATGACGCGATTTCAGATAGTGCGCTTCAATGCGCTCACTTGCTTCTCTGGACACATTTTGCCCTTCTAAATAATCATCAATTTGCTCATACGTGACACCAAGTGCTTCTTCATCAGGAAGCCCAGGTTTATCATCTTCCAAATCTGCGGTCGGCACCTTTTCATACAAAGCACGATCTGCGTTCAACTCTTGAAGCAGCGCTTTTCCTTGTCTCTTATTTAAACCAAATAACGGAGCAATGTCGCATGCACCGTCCCCAAACTTCGTATAAAATCCCGTAACCGCTTCGGCGGCATGATCAGTTCCAATGACTAAGAGCGCTTTCGCAGCAGCAATATCGTAATGAACCTTCATTCGTTCTCTTGCTTTAATGTTTCCTTTTAGAAAATCTGAAATTGGGTCACCCATACTTTTTCAAACGCATTGGCTGATGCATCAACTGCCGGTTTAATATTGACAGTCACCGTTTGGTCAGGCTTAATAAACGCCAAAGCCCGCTTAGCATCGTCTTCATCGTGCTGAATGCCATAGGGAAGGCGTAAAGCGATAAACAAATAGTTCTCTCCTGTTTCTTCACGAAGCGACTCAACGGTCAGCTGTGCCAATCTCCCAGCTAATGTAGAATCCTGCCCTCCACTAATGCCTAAGATAAAACCCTTCATCCCCGTCTGCTTCGCATAATCTTTCAAAAAAGTGACCCGCTTGTTGATTTCATCTGAAGGTGTAATCGTTGGCAGTACACCGAGATCGTTCATAATATGTTTTTGTAGCTCTCTCATCGTGCGGACAGCTCCTTTTCTTACATGATCTTTCTTTTGAATCCGTACACTCGTTGAAATTTCATTGAAGTTGCATTGACAGCCAATGCACTTGCAGAGAGGGGGTGAGAACATCGTGCGTGATGTGAATGTCTGTTTGATTAAGAGTTTCCCTAAACAAAACCTAAATATGCAAGGAATGTAGGTTTTTACGAAGAAGTCTTTGGCTGAATATATATGAAAGACAGCCTCAGCCTGATGCCAAACGTTTGCCCATCTCTCGCTTGTCTCCTCCAATAAGCCCGTGGTTCCACGCAAGCTTCACAGCTTATCTGACAAGGTTGAGAAGAATGCGTGTAGCAAGACAAGACGTTGAACAACTGTCACAAACCATCGAGTTTGTCCTCAGTTTAAAGCTGCCTTCATATGTCATTTGAAACTTATCGCGAAACAGCGATCGGCTTTCCAGCAGAGTTTGATGTATACGCTGCCTCATTCATTCGAGTCAGCTCAATCATATCCTCCGGCTGGATATCTGGTGCTGTAGCACGCAGAATTTGATCCGCCCATTGCTCCATAGGCATACGCGTTGGTGCTGGAAGGTCTTTAATTTCTTGCCATTCACCTGGCTTTTCACCGTGAATGGTGTTTAACCGCACAGATTCACCCTCCATTAAAAGGACACCGTGTGTACCATAAAGCTCTAAAAGAAACGGACTGCCGAAAGATACGAAAGACGTCTCTAGAATTCCGATGGCACCATTTTCGTACTGTACAGTGACGACTGCTTGATCTTCGACCTCATCAGCAAAATGCTTGCTCATGCGCGCTGACACCTCTTTAGCTGGTCCAGCAAGTCGATTGCTTAAGTAAATCGGATGTGCACCTAGGTCAATCAGTGCTCCTCCACCACACGTCTGAGGGTCATAAAAATGAGGAGGGAGCCAACCAGTCTTTTTGTTGCCTGCTGGAACACCACCGTTGTGCGCCATACGACAGCGTAGTGTCGTCAAATCACCAAGTAAGCCATCATCCATCGCTTTTTTAGCATAAAGGTAAAGGGATTGCGACAGTTGCGGTAAGGAAAGCATTAATTGAATGCCTTGCTCTTTCGCTTCAGCAATAACTTCTTCACAGTCTTCCGCCGTAAGCGCCAATACTTTTTCAGAAAAAATATGCTTTTTCGCCTTTGCTGCCTTTAACATAATGTCTCTATGCATCGAAGTTGGGGCATCAATGATGACACCATCAACGTCACTTCTAGCTAAAATATCATCAAGCTGTTCTTCAAAAGGTACGCCTAGTTCTTGTGCCCATGCGCGTCCTCTTTCTGCATCCTCATCCCATACGGCAGTAATTGAAATATCAGGGTGTTTCGCTGCTTGGTCTGCATAATCGGGGGCATGAACATGCCACTTACTTAACATCGCTACCTGAATCAACCTGAAAACCTCCTCTAAAATATGTATATATACGACCTATTTTACCAGAGGTGTGACAAATTGCGAGACATTTCGTCAGCCTACTCATCATCAGATCAAAAAAGCTACCCGCGGGGGACGGGTAGCCAAAAAAGGGGGAATACAACATTTTTTGTTGTTAGATCCATTGTTCCCCAAATCTTAAAAAACTATGCATGAAATGATCACAAAACTCATTTCGTCACGAGTTCAACATCGATATTGCCACTCGTTGCTTTTGAGTATGGGCATACTTCATGGGCTGCTTGTAATAATTCGTTCACTGTTTCATCAGCAAGACCCGGCACACTCGCTTCAAGCTTTACTGCCAACTTAAATCCACCATCACGCTCGTCTTCACCGATAGTCGCATGGGCTGTTATTTTTGCATCTTCGGGAACGGTTACTTTTTTCTTTCTCGCTACAAGACGAAACGCACTTTCAAAGCAAGCAGCATAGCCGGCAGCAAACAGCTGCTCCGGGTTGGTGGCTTCTTTACCAGGTCCTCCGAGTTCTTTAGGCATCGACACATCTAGGTTAATGATCCCGTCTGATGAACGCACATGCCCGTCTCGTCCACCTTGAGACGTCGCTGTTGCTGTATATAATGGTTTCATACTTGGCTCACTCCTCAAAAGGTTTTGTACTTGTATATTCACCTGCTGCTCTTTCAATAAACATTTGAATAGTAACCATGCCCACAGGTGTAGCTATGCCGTGGGCACGAAATCTTACATTATTGCATTGGGAACGTTTTTCTAACAAACGCTTCAACCTGGTGTGTAGTAGAAAAAGACAACATGTCTGCTTTCGCTTTTACGGCATCTTGTTTATTTGTCTCTAATAACTGACTTCTTGCTGGTAAAATAGACGTTGCGCTCATGCTAAATTCGTCAAGTCCAAGACCTAATAAAATAGGGATTGCTATTTCATCACCGGCCATTTCTCCACACATTCCAGCCCACTTGCCTTCTTGATGAGCGGCATCGATGACATTCGCAATGAGACGAAGCACCGCCGGGTGATAAGGTTGATACAGATATGACACCTGCTCGTTCATACGATCAGCAGCAAGCGTATATTGAATGAGATCATTCGTACCAATGCTAAAGAAATCAACTTCTTTGGCAAATTGATCGGCGAGCACTGCTGTCGACGGAATTTCCACCATAATCCCGACCTCAATCGTATTCGATACTTCAATTCCTTCAGCAAGCAATGCCTCTTTTTCTTCTTCTAATAAAGCTTTAGCTTCGCGAAACTCTTCCAGCGTAGCAATCATCGGAAACATGATTTTTAAATTGCCGTACACTGATGCACGAAGCAACGCCCGAAGTTGGGTACGAAAAATATCTGGCCGATCGAGACAGAGACGGATCGCACGATAACCGAGAAACGGATTCAATTCATCAGGGAGCTCAAGATACGGTAGCTCTTTGTCGCCACCAATATCAAGCGTACGGATGACAACCGGTTTTCCGTCCAGTCCTTCTAAGACCTTACGATAGCTCGTAAACTGCTCATCCTCCGTCGGTAGCTCATGCCGTCCCATATACAAAAATTCGGTCCGAAATAAACCAACGCCCTCTGCACCATTTGCTAAAACACCTTCAAGGTCAGCAGGCGTACCGATATTTGCTGCTAATTCAACATGCACCCCATCCGCGGTTTGCGTAGGCTCGTCCTTTAAGGTTGCCCAAGCCGCTTTTTTCTCTTCGTAGCGAGCACGCTTCTTTTGATATTCTTTAATTGTCGCTTCATCCGGTGACACAAGCAATTCACCATTGATTCCGTCCACGATAACGAGTGTTCCTTCAGCCACTTGTTCGGTCACAGAAGAGGTGCCCACGACTGCTGGAATTTCTAATGAACGAGCCATGATAGAGGAATGGGACGTTCTTCCACCTACATTCGTTACAAACCCTTGCACGAATTGTTTATTTAACTGTGCGGTATCAGAAGGGGTCAAATCGTCTGAAATGACGACGACTTCCTCTGAAATCGTGCTCGGATCTACAATAGTTACACCAAGTAAATGAGCCATTACTCGTTTCGTTACGTCTTTTATATCAGCAGCTCTTTCTTTCATATACGCGTTATCCATCGTCTCAAACATCGAGACAAATTGAGTGGCGATTTGGTCAAGAGCTTGCTCAGCATTCGTTTTTTCAGCTTTAATCTTTTCTTGAATCGGTTCAATAAATTCTGGATCAGACAACACTAAGAGGTGGGCTGAGAAAATTTCTGCCTCTTCGTTTCCTAACGTATTTTTTGTATGTTCTCGGACGACTTCCAACTCACTCTTTGCCACCTCAAGCGCTTGAACAAGCCGTTCAATTTCTTTTGCCGGATTATCAACAGTCTTTGACTCAAATGTTAAATCAGGTGCTTCTAGGATGAATGCTTTCGCAATCGCAATCCCATTGGATGCGGCAATTCCTTGGATTAACTTCGACATACTCTGCTCCACCCTTCCAAAAATTCAATGAACCTACATTTTATCAAATAAAAGTAATGCACCAAAACAAAAGATTTACGGCAGCCTTTTCAAGTTAACGTTCCGTCTTTTCACTAAGTGTTTCTTTCTTAATATAATGCCCTGTATCATCTTTTAAGGAACGTGTCAGCATACAGGCAAAAGTAAAGACGAGCCCAGCGCTACCGACCCATAACCCCCACTCTGTGGTTGGGTAGTAAATAAACCCAAATCCAGCAAAGAACAATCCTAAGGAAATTAGAAAAGGAAGGATGGACGCATTCGGCATATGGATATCAGCTAACGGCTCTGCAGGGGTCATCTGCCTCTGCCCGTCTTGTTTTTCCCTCCACCAAGCATCAAGACTTCGTACCAACGGCATTTGGGCGAAATTATAATGTGGCGGAGGTGATGGAATAGCCCATTCCAACGTCCTGCCATCCCACGGATCTCCATCCGCAAGCTGCTTTTTTGACACACTCGTATATAACACATTGATCAAAAAATGATTGAGGCGATTGCCATTAACAGTGCTCCGATACTGCTCACATAGTTTCCCAAATTAAAGCCTTCATCGGCACCATACGTAAAGTATCTTCTTGGAAAGCCCCATAAGCCGAGAAAATGCTGGATAAAAAAGGTCAAATGAAAACCGATCAGAAATAGCCAAAAAGTCCATTTCCCCATGCCCTCATGCAATTTCCGTCCAAACATTTTCGGCCACCAGTAATGTAGTCCAGCAAAAATACCGAAAGCCGTCCCACCGACAATCACATAATGAAAATGAGCGACAACAAAGTACGAATCGTGATATTGATAGTCAGCAGGTGCAGAAGCTAGCATGACCCCTGTGACTCCGCCCATAAGGAAGCTCGGGATAAACGCCGCACTCCAGAGCATCGCTGTCGTAAAGACGAGTTGCCCACCCCACATCGTAAATAACCAGTTAAAGATTTTGATCCCTGTCGGTACCGCAATCGCCATAGTCGCCACAGCAAAAATCGCATTAGCTAATGGACCGAGTCCAACGGTAAACATATGATGCGCCCACACCATAAAACCGAAAAAGCCGATAAGTAATACAGCAAAGACCATCGCTGTGTAGCCAAATAAACGTTTTCGTGAAAACGTGGCGATCACTTCTGAAAAAATTCCAAACGCTGGGAATATGAGAATATACACTTCTGGGTGTCCAAAAATCCAGAATAGGTGCTGCCAAATATGTATATTTCCACCCATATCCGTGGCAAACACATTTCCACCGAACAAACGATCAAACATCATTAACAAAAAGCCCCCGGTAAGTGCTGGAAAGGCAAAAAGAATCAATGCCGACGCGCCAAATGTCGTCCATGTAAAGAGAGGCATGCGCATGTAAGTCATACCAGGCGCACGCATATTAATAATGGTCACTAAAAAATTGATTCCACTGATCAATGTGCCAAACCCGCCAATTTGCAAGCCCATGACATAATAATCTATCCCTTCCCCGGGAGAGATGATGGATATCGGCGCATACGCTGTCCACCCTGCATCAGGCGCTCCACCAGTCAACCAGCTTAGGTTGACGAGCAGTCCGCCGAAAAAAAATAACCAAAAGCCGAGAGAGTTTAAAAAAGGGAAAGCGACGTCTCTCGCTCCGATTTGCAGTGGCACAATCGCATTCATCATGCCGAATAAAATCGGCAAAGCTGCTAAAAAAATCATCGTCGTTCCGTGCATCGTAAACATTTCATTATAGAGTTGTGCTGATAAGAAGTCGTTTTGCGGAAACATCAGCTGCCAGCGGATTAACAACGCTTCAATGCCTCCGATGAGAAAGAACATTCCCCCAACAATTAAGTAAAGCCTACCGATTTTTTTATGATCAACAGTCGTCATATAATCCCATAGGATTCCTGCCATGCTTGTCGGTTGCACGCTTCATGCCATCTCCTTTATATACATATTCATCTTCATCACAAAACAAAATTTAACGCGGTTCAGCGGTCTGTTCTCGCCCATGCCAGCTTTGAACGAGTGAGGCGGATACGTAAAAGAAAGCAATCCATTGCACACCGATAAACAGAAGGCCACCAGTCACAACATCTTGAGCGGTTAATAAAAGGGCTGTATGAGCAACGTATTGGGAAAAATCAACTACCGTAATGATCAAAAGCGCAATGTGCAAAAAAACATGTACAATAATTTCTGGCCTTCAGTGAACCGTTTTCTCCCGGGCACCCAATGAGTAATCGGCCACCACATACACAGCGCAAGTGCGGTTAGTAACGCGACAGATACCCAATGCCATACACTCGATAAAACCATCATCTCGAAAATACCTGGAAGGTGAATCAATAAATAAATAGACAAAAAGCCGATCCCTGCAACCATTGGCTGCGTCACACTACCGATGAAACGACGGCGTTTATAAGGCCACACGAGACGAGATACCGTAGAGGCAGACAAGCTTCGCAAGAATGCCGGCACAATAAAAAAGTACGTACACCCTTCACGAAGCAAACGAAATTGAAATGGAGACGAATCATCTAAAAGAAAAGCTGCCGGGCTTAGCCAAACTAACCAAATGATTGTCACTGCAATTGTGCGCCAAACACTTCTTCCCTTACCACGATACCAATATACGAGTGACATCAATATACCAGCCACACCACCAAGGATTGTGGCACTCCAAATCATCCATACAAGCATTCTTGCCCCCCTTTGTATCCTTTTTGTTTCAGTATCTTCCTCAAAGGGGACATTCATACGTAAATCGCTTGTTTTCTCTACTTTACTTCTAGACGCCTAAATTCAAGCAGCGGATCGCAAGACAAATCGCTCAGAATTTCATTGAACACTATAGGTTGATCCCATTTAGGGCAAAAAAAACAAGCCCCTATCAGAGTGCTTGTTTAAAAACCATATATTGAAAAGATGTTAATTCAAATTTTTACCATTTTATATCTTTGTCGTCATTAGAAATCAATGTTGGTCGCTTGATTAAGCGAAGTAAAAGCTTGCCGCAAGCGACTTTGATCAATTCCTGGAAGTGTCATTAGAGCCCCTAAAGCTCCGCTAAATTCTCCATAGTGCAGAAAAAGTGGATTCTTCCCTCTGTTAGGCGTATATTCAGCACACATTTGTTTTAGATGCGAATGAGATGAAAGCGTCGAACCGATATAGACGACGTCTTGGCAACCATACTGTTCAGCAACTTGCGCACTAATCGTTACAATACTTTCTCCGATCATACCTGTGATTGCCGCAAGCTGATCATCTGTGGAATGCTCTTCTTCATCTTGCGCCCAGGCTTTGGCAAAGTTACTTGCTGTTAAATGTCCCGGAATCGGTGGGGTGATTCCTTGATAAATATCTTGTACTGTAATATCAATCGAAGAACGTTGACCACGCAACGATCCAGCAACAATTTCGTCATAATCACGAATTCCAGTCAACAAATAAGCGAGGCCCATTAATGTACCGCCGCCAAGACCGATCCCTGCTGCTCGTACACTCTCCCCTTGACTAACGTAATGAATTGACGTGCCCGTACCGATATTCGTTAATATCCAGGAAGATATATCCGGATGCTGGCTCGCCATCAATTCACGAGCCCCAAGACAGGTCGCCTCAAATTCAGCCATTTTCTTCGTCTCTGGCGGAAGGTGCTGCCAATAGTAGTCCGCTTTTCCACCTGTAATGCACAAATGCTTCCCCTCAAGATCACGCCGGAGATGCTCGAGCACATTGAGAGCGTCACGATTCACCAGTTTCCGAAAAAATAAGCGGCCGTCGCTCCAATACACTAGCTTCACTAGTGTCCCGCCCGCATCAATTCCAACTCTAAAGGAAGTATCCATAGCTACCCTTCTTTCGTACATGATCACAAGTATAATCAAACCAAAGACCGATCAAATGGTCAACCTTTTTAAAATACCACGTTAACAGAAAAGGATGTATATATACGAGTAAAAGGCATAAGGTACGAGAAAAAACCTGCGACACTTAGAAAGTTCGCAGGTTTCTTGTTTAAGCTCTTATGAAGGTCTTTCTGGTTGGGATGATGTCTCAGACGCTTCAACAGAACGATTGACATTTGACAACACTTGCTGACCGTTTTTCTCTGCGACGCTCTGTAAAATCCCCGTCAAATCAATTCCGGAAACATCTTTTAACGATTCTGGAAGCTGGGACATCAGTGACGTCACATATTGACTCACTTTATTAGCTCCTCCTCCATCTCCACCTTGGTCAACGACGGTGATTTTATCAATATTTTGCATTGGGGCAGCAATCTTTTCCGCGTATTCGGGAAGCATGCTCGTAATCATATCCAAAATCGCGGCTTCATCATATTTCGCCATCGCTTCCGCTAATTTTTCTTTCGCTTCAGCTTCCGCTACACCTTTCGCCTTAATCGCCTCAGCTTCAGCAAGCCCGCGCTGACGGGTAGCTTCGGCTTCTGCTTCCCCATCGAGGCGCACTTTAGCAGACGCTGCTTCAGCTTGGCGAATACTTGTTAATTTACTAGCTTCAGCACGCTGTTCTTCTGCATATCGTTCAGCATCCGCTTTCTTTTTCACTTCTGCATCATACTGACGCTCACTACGCAAAATTTCTCTCTCTTCCAGTTCGATCGCTTTTTGCTTTTTCACTATCTCAATTTGCATCTCTTCTTCAGTGACTTCCTGTTTGGAGCGTGCCGACTGCAATTCGTAAGAAACATCTGCTTCGGCTTTTGCCTGATCCTGTTCTTTTTTATATGACGCGACTTTCATTTCCTTATTTTTACTTGCTTCAGCAATATGTGTATCGCGAAGAAGTTCGGCCTTTTGCGACTCTTCATCCGCTTGCGCCTTACGAATTCGCGCATCCCGCATCGCTTCAGCCTCCGAAATATCGGCATCACGTTTCACTTCTGCGATGCGCGGTTTTCCTAACGCTTCTAAGTATCCATTTTCATCGCGTAAATCTTTAATCGTAAATGAAACGATTTGCATACCCATTTTGTCTAAATCAACAGCAGCCTGCCCTTGAACTTCTTGAGCAAAGCGCTCACGATTTTTATAAATTTCTTCGACCGTCATCGTTCCAAGAATGGCTCGCAAATGACCTTCAAGCACTTCTTGAGCCTCATTTCTAAGCTCACTATCTTCTTTGCCAAGAAACTGTTCAGACGCCGTAGCAATGCTCTCGGTTGTATTTTTCACTTTAATAATTGCGGTTCCATCAGCCATGACCGGAACGCCATTTTCGGTATACACATTCGGCGTAGACACATCCAGCTTATGAGATCGTAGACTAATTAATTCGAATTGCTGAAAAATTGGCAGGATAAAGGCACCGCCGCCACGAACAATTTTAATTTTTCCACCTGACTCATCAGTAAAAGTGTTCCTGTTTCCTAAAAAACTACCTGTGACAATCATTGCATCATCGGCCCCAACTGTCTTATAACGCAGAGCAAATGTCGCTGCCAGTAAAACGAAAACCGCTCCCACAGCGCCAATTATAACGATCACATCACCCAGTTTACAATTCCTCCTCTTCTTGAAATGGTGTCACATACATACTCTCATCAATTTGTACAACGACGACTTTTACCCCTTGTGGAATCGGCTTTTGGTCAAAGCTTTTCGCCGCCTCATTTCGACTGCCACTGACTGATTCGAAAAAGACTTCACCGTAGCCATCTGGAGGAATAGATGTGATGACCTCACCAATCCGTCCTTCTAAATCATAGATCGAATGCGCACTTGAAGACTCTGCCTGTTGAAGTGGAATCACGAGGAAATAATAAAGAACAATATAAGAGAACACACCAATTAGCACACTAATGAAGAATCCCCAAAAATGCGATAAACCAGTAAATCGATCCAACAATAGGCCGCTGGCGGCAATCATCGTAAACGTTCCAAACAAAAGCATTGGATGGAAGAAACCGTCCAATAGCCCTTCAAAAATATCGCCAAAAATAAAATAAAGCACTGCCGCAACAACCGAAATCCCTAATACCCACCAATAGATCGTCTCTACAACAATTTTCCTCACCCCTCACGCCTAAGCTACTACTTGATTTACGTACAATCCATGTAAAAAGTTTCAAATAAACGAAAAAAAGACCCTTATTCTTCAAAAAGTGGGTCTTAGTCAATAGAAGTCGTAGATGAATCATTCGTTTAAAAGCTCCAGCCCATATAAGCAAGCCACGAGCTAATTTTACTTAACCCTCCGGTAAATAAAAGGAGTCCTAAAGCAACCATAATTCCCCCATTGACTTTGTTCAGTGTGGGTAAGACACGATTGATTTTTTGCATGACCGTTCTTTTATTCGTTAATAACAGGGCCACCACAATGAAAGGAATTCCCATACCGAGAGAGTAAATAAGGAGGAGAAGCGCGCCTTCACCTACCGAGTTTTGCATACTCGCTAAAGTCATAATGGAACCGAGCGTCAAACCAACACATGGCGACCAGCCAAAAGCAAAAGTCATGCCCACAAGCGCTGACCGAAACGAATTCGTAACCTTTCCTTTTTTCGTATTCAGTCTTTTTTCCATCATAAGAAAACGGAATTGGAGCAAGCCTAGCATCTGTAGACCAAAGATGATAATTAATAAGCCGCCAAGACGAGCTAGCATGAGCTTATTTGTAAATAAAAACGATCCGATGCCCGTGGCAAAGACTCCTAAACCGATAAAGACGATTGTGAACCCGATAATAAAACCGATCGAACGCTGTAATACGATGTTCTTCTTGAGTTCACTCGTCGAGCCCATAGAGCCAGTGATATTCGCAACAAATGCAGGCAGCAACGGAAAGACACATGGCGAAAAAAATGAAAGCAATCCTGCAATAAACGCAGCAAAAATCGACACTTCCGCTCCCAAAACGTAAGAGCCCTCCTTTTCTTAACTAAAACCGTTAAGCAGTCTGCCCTTATCGTACGTTTATAGGAAAACGATGTCAATGAAAGTTGCAGAACTGTCACAAATCATCCATTTGTTCCAACGCTTAACAACATTCTCAAAAGAAAACCTCCATTGGTCGATCTTCGACACAGTGGAGGTCACTTTAGCTCATTCTCAATCTTAATGAAATATTGGCTCTGTCATCAATTTGTATAACTGGACGGCTTCCTCTTGACGAGTTAAAGCGCGCTCTGAATGATAGTTGTACACCCCATTTTCTTCACTTACTTCAGGTCCGTAGTAGCCTAGAGAAATCATTGCTTTCACAGGCTGTTCTGCCCATGGCGACACTTCTCCAGTAAGTTGAATGTGATCGACGTTTACGGCCGGCAAGACTTGTCCAACGCTTCGCCAAACAATCGTCGCCGCTTCTTCTCGTTCAATAGGCTCATCCGGGTGAAATTCCCCTTCAGGTGTACCGGTTATTAAGCCTAGCTCATAAGCCGCTTGAATATATCCGGCCGCTGGGTGACCTTTGGCATCGGTAAACTGTACCGGATTTGTACTTTCAGGAACACCGCTTGCATGAAGCATACGCTCAATATACTCCCCCCGAGTCACCGGCTTTTCAGGCTGAAAGAACTGATCTGGATCGTTGTCATAAATGCCAATCGACTGCATCTTTAAAATATACGGGGTGAACCGGCTGTCTTCAGCAATATCACGAAATCCTTTTGGTTCCACGCCTTTTTCTGAATAGCCCAAAGGATTGATAAATGGCTCCTTCATATAAGAAACGTAACCTTCTTGTCGATTGAAGGCAACGAGCAAACCAGTTGCCTCATCCATAAAAAGATCAGGCGCAGCAGGAATCAGAAGGCTTTCACCAAGCAAAGAACTTTTAAAAGTCAGCGTCTCATCTTCGTTGACTGTCACCTCATGAACGATACTTTTCATCCGCAAGTCGTTGTAAAGACCTTCATAAGCCATCAGTTCTTCTTTCGTTGGCTGGTAATCTTCAAAGGACAACGGCTTGGTGAACTCAGGCAAAAAGGTGCCCATAAATTTGTTATACAGCTGATTTCGCAATGTGCTGCTCTGTGTAGATGTGACAAACACGCCAATGTCTTCTTCAGGTACCATCCACAAGTAGGATGAGTAACCTGGCAAATCTCCCGCTTTCGTAATCACCTCATCACTGCTTCCAGCAAAAGGAATTTGGAATGGCGCTTCAAATCCATACGTAGTATCGGGAATTGTTTCATGAATACGCTGGCGATAAGGAATCATTGCCTCAATTACATCTTCTGAAAGAACATCATGTGTCTCATCTGTCCCCTCAAGAAACGCATTCATAAACAAGCTCATATCTGATGCCGTCGTCAGCAAACCACCATGCGGCATCACAGTTGGTAGCATCGTGTATGGCTCCATCGGTGTATCCGGACCCGTATAACCTGTCGCCATTCTCGGCACAAGGTCTTCGTCAAACACAAACGTACTATTATCCATACCTAGCGGTTGAAACATGTGCTCCTCCATATATGTTTCAAACGGCATGCCACTGACATTTTGCACAATTAGCCCTTGTAGTAGCGAAGCAAAGTTACCATATAAATATGATGTGCCTGGCTCTCTAAGGACAGGTGGCATATTTTCTCTGACATACGCTTCAATAGAGACTTTTTTCTCAAAATCAAATTGAATGTCTGTTTGTTTAGGATCACGCACTTCAAAACCGGTCGTATGCGCTAATAAATCGGCGATCGTCACTGGCTCATCGTATGGATTTTCAAAAGGAATACCTGGCAAATATAGACGTATATCATCTTCAATATCCAATGCACCCTCTTCTACCAATTGAAGCACCGCCGCGGCTGTAAACACTTTAGAAACAGATGCTACCCGAAACAGTGTATTTTCAGCATCCACCGCCTCATTTGCTTCTTTATTCGCATAACCATAGGAAGATTCCGCTAAAACTTCCCCGTCCTTTACTATTGAAACCGCAGCTCCGGTAAAGAGCGCTGGCCTCTCTGCAAAAAATCATCTAAAAACGCCTGTGCTGATTCCTCTGTCAGCGCCTTTTTCTCTGCTGCGGAAACATTGGATAGAGGAGCCATTGCACTGAATGTAACGACAATTGAAAAAAATAATAACGTGAGACGATGTACATGTATCTTCTTCATGAAATCCTCCTATGACATAGACTATTAAGTATATTGTACACTATAGACTACGAAATTGGAGAGAGTGAAGTTTCAATATGTTGTAAAAAGAATCTTTCATAGATCTAAATGAGCAATTCGTAAAAAAATAGACAAAGCCGAAATTGACTTTGTTCAACTTTGTCCATATTGGTAACTCTCCTGCTTTTCTGCCTAGCTTGAAAAAAACGCTTGTCAGCCTAGCCTGAAGATAAGCGAAGATTCGAATAGAACCCTCCGTTTATCAGGGAACGAAGAAGAGTGAAAGCGCTCGTCAACGATCTATCGCCTCAGCGTCGCTTCCATTAAGGTGTTTTAAGCTCATCAACTTTTACAGCTGCATCGCTTTGAATATCCTCTGTCACAGACACGTCTGTAATGACTTGGGCCTGAGCACGATCTTCTGGTGGAGCGATTAATGCTAACGTCACAAGAGCAGTGCCGTCCTCATACTGCACATCTTCAACTTCAAGTGAAAAGCCTGCCGTCGGTGCCTGTACAGTAAAAGTTACTTGCTTCATGTCATCTTCATTTTCTTCGGCCACGGCTTCTTCTCTAACCTCTACACTACCCACTTGTCCTGGTGCGTCTGCATATCTCTGAATATATTCTCTAGCTTCATAAAGCCATTTTGCCGCCTCTCCACGAGTGATTTCTCGTTGCGGATAGAAGTTTCCGTCCTTATCCAACTCAGCAATGCCGCTAATGAGCAGTCCTTGAAGATTTCCAGCATACGCTTCTGTTGCTTCTTCTGCATCATTAATAACAATAAATTGTTTCGTCAATGGATAGTTTCCTGTTTTGCCGACAGCATCAAACAAAAGGCTCCCAAATGCTTCACGCGTCATCGGATCGCTCGGATTCAATCCTTCTAGATCGAGATGATTAAATTCTAACGTATTCATTGCCTCAGCATACCAGCTAGAAGAATCCGCCATGAAATTGGACGGCAATGGCAAGCCTTGTGCAAGCAACGTAGCCGCCTGTGCGTAAGTTAACGACACGTCAGGATGATACTCACCGTTTCCTAACCCTGAAATGACGCCCTCCTCTTCTAAAGCCGAAATCGCGTCGTCATGCTCATGTCCTTCTGTATCAGAAAAAGCGGCTACAGGAGATACGAAAAGGACAGTTGCAAGCGCAGTTGTTGAAATCATTTGCATTGTTTTATTCACGTTGATCACCTCATATTTTTTTCACTTGCATCAATATAGTCGATTGGCGTTTAAAAAGGTTACACTTTTTATCAATCGTGAATTTATTTACAACCACTTGTCTTTCAAAACTTACTGGCTTAAATGTGTGTTGAAGAATTGGCTCAAAAACCTTACGCTTCTGCGATAAGCACTCTTTTAGATAGACTCTTCGATTTCTGTTCCTGGAGGGGTCTTTTCATCCGACGTCGTCCATACACCGAACATGACCATCCCAAGTACACCTACAAAGAATACTGCCATTAACCAACGACGCATCCCTCTCACTCCTTTACTTTGATATAGAAAAGATGCCTAGGGCTTGAGAACCGCAAATGGTTTCTCAGAGAAGCCCTTGACACCTTTTTAATCAATGCGATGACCTTATTATATAGGCAGTCATTAAAGAGGGAACAAAGTAATGCTTAAAAAAACCTTAAATCTAAACTGAACCGTTCATAATGGTTGCTAAAATAATAGCCAATAGATGAATAAGCCTAGCATGGCCAATAACGTTATGCTATAAATAATCGTTAAATACATAAAGCTTTTTTTCGGCGTGTATTTCTGATCCTTTGGCCGAAACCCGATCATGATCGTGCCGACAAGAGCGATAATCACGAAGGCACCGATCAGCGTATATAACACAGGATACATAAACGTCACCTCTTTTCATTTGACAAGTTGATTTCTTTACTATCAAGGTGATTGACAACATTAAACTGGTGTACAATCCAGTGACCATCAATGCATTCCAAGTCTGTCAATCCGCCATGGCTTAAACGAGTTTTTCCTGACCCATAAGTACCTTTCGTGACAAAAGCTAAAACACCATTGATAACGCCTCCATGAGTGACAACTAACACTTTCTGCTCTAGGTATTCTTCATGCAGCTTGTGAAGACCTCTCATCACTCTCTCTTGCATCGCGAATAACGTTTCCTCATAAGGATAGCGCCGATCAGGATAGCTTTGACGGCATTCTTCAATGGTCAAGCCCTCTGCCATACCGTAATGCCGCTCTATAAAAGCATCCTCTACGATAATTTGGCGAGGACCAGCAATGAACGCAGCGGTTTCCCGTGCCCGAGCTAGTGGACTAGACACAACACAATCAAACGTCATGTCTTTTAAAGCACGTCGACAGTACTCTGCCTGCTTTACCCCCCGATGATTCAATAGAATATCCGTTCGCCCTTGCACCCTTCCTTCTCGATTCCAATCTGTTTCACCATGGCGGACGAGCAATACTTTTGTCATGTCTTGATCACCTCTTTTCACCACTTCTCTTATCGTATCGAACCTAATGACCAAAAAACAATCCTAAAAACGCACAGGAATGTGAACTTTTAAGCAGATAAGTTGACAAGCCTTGCAAATACGTTACACGTTAAAAAAACGCCTCTGCCAGACGAAAAAAATATGTTGCCACTTATTCAATTCATGATGCGCTGAGAGACGCATATTGGACACGTATTCTAACTAAATATGCAGGCATTACACAAGATTCCTAAGAGCATGAGACGATGACAGAGATCGCAACAAACAGAGATAAGACGCCCCCGAAAGGACGTCTCTTAACAAAATAAACTATTGATTCGCTGACCAAGCTTCTGCCCGCTTTTGCAGTTCTTCCAGAAACGCTTGTGGGTCTGGGGTATTGCCATTGTGCGCTTCACTCACAAAACGATTGATTTCCGGTACGATGTCACTTGTAAAAAACGGATTCGCTTCATCTAACAATGATGTCTCGGCAATATCCGCAATTTCCATCGCGACCTTCATATACTTATCTTCTTCATTGACGAAATCCGCATTCGCTAACGTCGGTGTCGCCGTAAAGTTTTCATAGCGATATTCTTGTACTTCTGGCCCCGCTAAAAACTTCATGACCTCCCATGCCGCATCAACGTTTTGGGCATCCTTTGCCATAATAAACGGATCGACAGCCACCCAGCCTTCACCATTTGGTCCTAGGTTTTTCGACACTGCAAAACGTTCAAGAAGTGTCGTATCTCCGCTTTCTCTAAATTCACTCATCGTTGACGAACCAGCATGATCGAGCGCAATCCCGATGTTATTTCCCTCCATCCCGAAGTTTTCAGCACCTTCACCGTTGATAAAGGCTGGCGGCGCATATTTAGCTGCCTCACCAAGCCAATTCATGACCTCGACCATTTCCGGAGAAGTGAGCTGCCAATCGAGATTTTCCGGCTCGGCAAGCGATCCTTCAGCGCCAGCTGCACCTAAAGCATGGCTTAGCGCGACAATCGTTGAGCCGTTTATTGCCGTTCCATTAAACCAAAGACCGTAGTTTTGCTCACCAGTGACTGGATTCGTGCCCGTCATCTGCTTGGCCTTCTCTAACACTTCTTCAGGCGTTGGGTTTTCTGATAAATATTCAACGCCCCAATCGTCAAACAGCTTTTTGTCGAAGATTGTTACTCGGCGTCCAAGGACAGCTGGAAGTCCAAAATGCGTTTCTTTATCAAATGATTTTGTACTGTAAGAATCCTCCCAAACCCCTTCGAGATAAATGCTCGAATCAAAGGTATCATCTTGTTCGATTAAATCATCAAGTCCTCTAAGCAATCCTTGTTTAGAGTACATCGAGGCAAAAGCCCCGCCTGTGTAGATGACATCAACGTCCCCCGACTGCAATAACGCATTCATTTTCGCTTGTGCATTCTCCCATGGCACCGTCGTCAATTCCATCTTAATGTCTGGGTTGTCAGGATAAAACGACTCTTCCAAAAATGTATTCAAGCCTTTTGTCTCGTTTCCTGTAATGGCATCCAGCCCATCCTCAAGATTCCACCCTGCCAAAGCGACCCTGACCACTTTTGCATCTGGGTTGGTCGACGTAGCATCATCTGATGAACATGCCGACACGAGTAGCAACACTGCCATACCAATTACACCGAACCACTTTTTCATACATTTATCCCCCTTTTTAGGCTTTAATGCCTGTTTGCGCAATGCTCTCTACAATATATTTTTGTAAAAAGAGATACACCGTAATGACCGGAAGCAGCGATACCGTTGTGGCGGCCATAATGATGGACGGTAAATTTGCATTCCCTTGATCATACGTAAACATCGCCATACCTAGCTGGACTGTATATTTATCTGGTGTCGATAAAACGAGCAATGGCCACAGCAAATCATTCCATACCGCCAAAAACTGAAGGATCGCCATCGTCGAAATAATCGGAATACACAAAGGTAAAAAGATAGTGAAAAATACCCGAAACTCTCCTGCTCCATCAATAATGCCTGCTTCGCGCAATGTACCGGGCAATTGATCAATAAACGCTTTAGATAAAAATGTACCGAAAGCAAAATTGAACGCAGGTAGATAAAAAGCCAAATAGTTATCAAGCAAATTTAAATTCGCAAATAAAAGGTACTGAGGAATCATCGTCATTTCAAACGGAATCATCATCGTGCTTAACGCTGCCACTAAGACAAATGAGGCTCCCTTAAAACGCAGCTTTGAAATGGCATACCCTGAAAAAAGTGCTGATGACAAGCTGATGACGATGACACCAACCGACACCAATAAAGAATTCAGCATATATTTTAACAACGGTACATTTGTGAAAGCGGCTTCATAAGGCTTTAAAGAAAAATCCTCTGGCCAAAATCGCGGAGGAAAAGGAATATTTAACCGTGCTTCCCAGTCAAAACTAGTCATGAGCATCCAGACAAAAGGGATGATCATAGTAATTGAGCCTATAAGCAACAATGCGACAAGCAGAATACTTCCCTTCTTTTTTCGCAGCCGTACGGTCAGCGTCTGTGTTTGCTCAGTTACGAGTGAGGCTTCACTGCTCGTTGCTTTCATCATCATCACCTCTCTTTAGTTGTTACCGATTAGGGTCTTTATTGACTTTTAAGAGCAATAGCGTAAAGCCGAGAATGAGAATAAATAGGAGGTAAGACGCTGCTGTAGCCACACCCATCTGCGGTGAAACAAAGGCATTTCGGTATATATATAAAACTGAGGTCATGAGAGATCCCCCGGGGTTCCCTGCGGTCCCTCCAATCAGCCAAATATCAGTAAAACGTTTCATCCCATTAATTGTTCCAATAATGACCATAAACATGATGATCGGTTTTAAAAATGGGATCGTGACATACCACCATTTTTGAAAGAAGTTTCCGCCATCAACATCAGCCGCTTCATAAAGCTCTTTCGGTACACTCGTTAGCGCAGCAAGAAAAATAATCGTATTATACCCAAGCATTCCCCAAAGGGTCATTAAAACAATACTGAATCTTGCGACATTTGGATCGGTAAACCATCCGACGGGATCAATGCCGAACCAAGATAAGAAGTAATTCAAAAGCCCTTGCTGATCTGGATAAAATAAGAGTGAAAATAAAATACTTGTCGCAACTAAAGAGACAACATTTGGAAGAAAATAAACGGCTTTAAAAAAATTTCGCCATTTCGGCCACGTCACATTATAGATTAATGTGGCTAAGATAAACGACAAGCCTACACCGAGTAATACCGATAATGCCCCCATATAAATGGTGTTCCAAAGAGACCTCCAGAAAATGCTGTCTTGAAAAACGTACATATAGTTGCTTAACCCGACCCACTGCTCGCCTTTCTGGAAGCTCATGATAAATGCGTAAACCATTGGATATACAGCAAATCCCGCCACCCCCAAGACAAGCGGTAGAGAGAAGATCCATCCAGCCCAATCAGTGCGTCGTATCTTTAGCTGTTGCATGGCTGTCCTCCCTTTCTTTATTTTTTTAAAATATTAACACAACAGTATTTGCATGTCTACATTATAATGTTATATCTAAAATATAATTTCAAAAATTCTTTTGCAAACCTTTTTAATAGCTTAAGCGACAACCACACTGATCATTCTTAATAATATATAAAACATGCCCCCTTTATTTTTCAGCACGTCCACACTTAAGCGCCTTTTACCGATAAGAAAGACGCCCTCATGTCAGGACGTCTTAAAGTGTGCGTTGAGCCTATACTTGTTTTTTCTACACGATATTTAATGTAGGACTTTTCAGCCTAGCTTGAACATGTTTGTCAGCCCAGAACAAAGAATCGATGGAATCCTTTGCTTATGAGAGGACGAGCGCCGGAAGACAACACGCTGACGGGAGGACGCTGTTTCTGACCTGTTGCTTTCCGCTGACAAGTATAAACCAGCTTGCTTTCGCAGCAAGCCTCTCTTCTCGTAAATGGGGAACATGTTATGACCCCCCTCAAGGAAGCGAAGAAAGTCGGCTGTGCTGTTTTCCCCTTCTTTTTAGCTGGATAAACAGCTGTTCTGCCTGTTCACTCGGGCAACGTCGATCGTTTTCACTGAGGATGACCAACAATGGGTTTCCATTTGATCTACAGATTTCAACGAGGATGCTCCCAAAGTATGTCGATATTATTCAAGTCGTCGTGAATTAGCCACTTTATAAAATAGTATCCGATGTCACCGACGCCTAAAAGGCTGATCCAGTTCGTAATCGAACGTAACGCTGTGTCACAGCAGCTTTAAAACGTTTCGTATGTCCAATTGTCATAAAGCCGCCGGTCAGCCAATCCGTGCGTCGTCGATCGTTTTCTGTACTTATCATGAGTAGTAAAATGGATCATTATGTTATGATGGAGTAGATCTTGCAAAAGAATGCCTTACATTTTATTCACTTGATTTTTTATCAGAATTTTTTTCTAAAAATTCTCTAAATCCTCTCCCCAATCACAGATGGAATTTACAACAGGTTCTAGAAGTAAACCAATTTCGCTTAGTTGATACTCTACTTTAGGAGGTACTACCGGGTATACAACTCTAGTAATGATGTCATCTTCTTCTAATTCCCTTAATTGTCTAATTAACATACGTTGATTGACATTGGGAAGGTATTTTTGTATTTCACTTAACCTTAATGGAGATTGTTGGAGCAAACACCATATAATCGCTATTTTCCAACGTCCACCTATAACAGATAAAGCCAAATCTTTACTAGTGAAAAAAGTTTTTTCTTTATAATGAATCATCATATAAAATCACTTCCTTCTATATAATCATTTTGTTTATAGTGACAAAAACGTCAGTATTGTCTAGTCAATTATAATATGTTGTGATTATAAAAAAGTAAATTAGAAAATAAAAGAAAGAAGGGATTCCATTGAAAAGTAGAGCTGCTGTTGCATTTAAGCCAGGAGAGCCACTTCAAATTGTAGAAATAGATGTAGAAGAACCAAAGGCAAAAGAGGTCTTAGTAAAAATTTTATATACCTCCGTCTGTCATACAGATGCTTTTACCTTATCAGGTGATGACCCAGAAGGCGTATTTCCTGCTGTACTAGGGCATGAAGGTGCTGGTGTGGTCGTTGCTGTAGGGGATGAAGTGACTTCAGTAAAACCTGGGGACCATGTTATCCCACTATACACAGCTGAATGTAGAGAATGTAAATTCTGTCGTTCTGGAAAAACAAACTTATGTAGTGCTGTACGAGAAACACAAGGTAAAGGTTTAATGCCTGATGGAACAACTCGCTTCTCTTATAATGGAGAGCCTATTTATCATTACATGGGAACCAGTACATTTAGTGAATATACAGTCGTCTCGGAAATCTCTTTAGCAAAAATTGACAAGGAAGCGCCGCTTGATAAAGTTGGTCTATTTGGCTGCGGTGTGACTACAGGTATTGGTGCTGTACACAACACAGCAAAAGTGGAAGAAGGAGCTGTAACAGCTGTATTTGGTTTAGGCGCCATCGGATTAGCCGCTGTTCAAGGATTGGTCCAAGCAAAAGCAAGCCGAATTATCGCTATAGACTTAAATGAGGATAAGTTTGAATTAGCTAAAAAAATGGGCGCAACTGATTTTGTAAACCCTTCTAAATTTGATAAACCAATTCAAGAAGTCATTGTTGAAATGACGGATGGTGGAGTAGATTATAGCTTCGAGTGTATTGGAAATGTTGAAGTAATGAGGTCTGCTCTTGAATGTTGTCATAAAGGATGGGGTGAAAGTACGATTATCGGTGTAGCAGGCGCAGGCAAAGAAATTCATACTCGTCCATTCCAATTAGTGACCGGTCGAGTATGGCGTGGCTCTGCCTTTGGCGGCGTGAAAGGAAGAACGCAGCTTCCAGGAATGGTTGAAGATTATATGAATGGTAAAATTGATATCGATTCGTTTATCACACACCACTTAAACTTTACAGAGATTAATGAGGCATTTGATCTGCTTCATAAGGGTGAGTCAATCCGTACAATGTTAACATATGGAGAGTGAGAAAATGAGTCTTAACCTAATTAAAAAGCATCATTCTTTCGGTGGAGAACAATGTAAGTACCGCCATTATTCAGAAGTCTTACAATGTGATATGACATTTAGTATCTACTTACCATCAAATGAAGAAGAGAAAAAAATTCCTCTTATTTGGTGGCTATCTGGCTTAACTTGTACAGATGATAATTTCAGTCAAAAAAGTGGCTTTCAAAGTTTGGCTGAAAAATATCAAGTGGCAGTCATGATTCCAGATACTTCACCACGTGGAGAATATGTTGCTGATGATGAAGCATGGGACCTTGGACAAGGGGCAGGTTTTTATGTAAATGCAACACAAGACCCATGGTCAAAGCATTATCACATGTATACGTATATCGTCGATGAATTAACAGCGATTGCGTCAAATTTAATTCCTCATTTTTCAGGAGAAGAAAGTATAATGGGGCATTCCATGGGGGGGCATGGTGCTTTAGTCATTGGCATGAAAAATGCTGCGAGATTCAAAGCGATCTCTGCCTTTTCTCCTATTGTCAGCCCTAGCCAAGTCCCATGGGGAATAAAAGCCTTCTCCTCTTATTTAGGTGAAGATAAAACGTCTTGGAAAGAATGGGATGCTTCAGAACTTGTCAAAGAAAGCGGTCTGCCGCCTATTCTCATTTCGCAAGGAACTCAAGATGAGTTTTATCCACAACAATTAGATGAAACGACTTTCCTAAAAAACGCTCAAGAACATCACCAAATAGTAAATTATAAGAAAATGGACGGATATGATCATAGCTATTTCTTTATTGCTACTTTCTTAGAGGAACATTTCGCTTTTCATATGGAGTCCTTAAGATAATTCTTTTTCACGAAAAATATCCACATTGAAATTAATGTGGATATTTTTTGATAACTGAATGTGCTACAATTTAAGTTTAATGTCTAAAAGAAGAAATGGTTTGGTTTGAAGATGGGGTAAGCTAATTGGAGGTTATCTTTAAATTGGATTTTAAAAGAATGCTAGTCAATGACTGTGTTAAACCATACTTATTAAAAGCCCGTTATGGAATTGAAAAAGAAAGTAAACGGGTTGATTTATCAGGAAATTTAGCTAAAACAGATCATCCTAAAAGTATTTCACTACGAGATGATCATCCGTATATTCAGCGAGATTTTTCAGAAATACAGATGGAAATGATCACACCTGTTACTGAGACATTAGACGAACTGTTTGATTACTTAGCAGCGATCCACGATGTTGCTTATCGTTCTATGGGTGAGAATGAAATGCTTTGGCCGTTAAGCATGCCGCCAAAGTTACCAGAGAAAGACGAAGATATTGTCATTGCGAAATTGAAAAATGCTGAAAATGTTCGATACCGTCAATCTTTATCGGATTCTTATGGCCGTCGTAAACAGATGCTTTGTGGTGTTCATTTTAATTTTGAATTTGGTGATGAGCTCATTCAGGCGTTATTTAGCACGCAATCGGAAATTAAAGATTACCAGCATTTTAAAACAGAGATTTACCTAAAAGTCGCAAGAAACTATTTACATTATCGATGGTTAGTCACTTATTTTTATGGAGCTTCTCCTAGTAGTGAAAAGAATTTTTTTGAAGATGATTCTTTGAATGAAGTAGTAAGAAGCATTAGAAGTAGTAAATATGGTTATACAAATTCAGTTGATGTTAAAGTGTCATATTGCAGTATACATGACTATGTATCCGATATTTCTATGATGGTTAAAAGAGGGCTTCTATCAGCAGAAAAAGAGTTTTATTCACCTGTTCGTTTAAGAGGTGGACATCATGTTTCAGATTTGGAAGAGCACGGTGTCAACTATTTAGAATTGCGAAATATTGATTTAAATCCTTTCGAAAGGTATGGATATAGCTATGAACAAGCAGAATTCCTCCACCTTTTCTTAATTTATTTACTATGGAAAGATGAAGGGGAGCATTGTGATGAATGGGTAAAAATGGGCGACTTTTACAATGATATAGTGGCTCTTGAGCATCCATTAGAGCATACAAAGTTTGAACTAGATGCTAAAAATATCATTGATGAAATGGAACATTTAGTAAAGACCTTAGATTTGCCTGTTTCAAATACGTTATTTGCTCATCTGAGAGAAATGCTAATGGACCCAAGCAAGACTTTATCTGGAAGACTTTATACAGAAAGCCAAAAAAGTAGTCAAGGACAAGTGGCTACTTCGATTGCTAGAGAAAATTATATAAAATCATGGGATAAACCCTATCAATTAGCAGGATTTACTGACATAGAGTTGTCCACTCAGAATTTAATGTTTGATGCGATTCAACAAGGAATTCAAGTAGAAATCTTAGATCGACAGGATCAATTTTTGAAGCTGAAATTACAAGATCATGTTGAATATGTAAAGAATGGTAATATGACAAGTAAAGATCATTATGTTGCCACTTTAATCATGGAAAATAAAACTGTAACAAAGAAAATTCTTCAACAACATGGACTCATTGTGCCGAAAGGTGAGGAATTTCAGTCGATTGAACAGGCTTTATATTCCTATGAACTCTTCTCCGCCAACCCTTTGGTTGTGAAGCCTAAAACAACAAACTATGGATTAGGAATATCAATCTTCAAAGAAGGCGCCAGTTACGAAGATTATCAAAAAGCCATTACACTAGCATTTAAAGAAGACGCTTCTATATTAGTAGAAGAATTTCTTAATGGAACAGAGTATCGATTTTTTGTAATAAATGATCATGTTCATGCTGTTTTATTAAGAGTTCCTGCGAATGTGAAAGGTGACGGTAAACATACAATCAAAGAGTTAGTCATGCAAAAGAATCGTGACCCATTACGAGGCAGAGACCATAGGACGCCTTTAGAAAGTATTCAATTAGGTGAACTGGAGAATCTTATGCTTAAGGCTCAAGGGCATCGAACGGATTCAATTCCAGAGAATGATGAAATTATCTATTTACGAGAAAACTCTAATATTAGTACCGGGGGAGACTCGATTGATGTGACAGATCAAATTCCTGATGATTATAAAAAAATAGCCGTGGATGCGGTAGCCGCACTTGGAGTTAAAATTTGTGGTATCGATTTAATTATTGAAAATACCGAAATTCCTGCAACTAATAAAAACGCTTATGGAATTATTGAAGCCAACTTTAATCCATCCATGTATATGCATATCTATCCCTATAAAGGAACGTCTCGACGTTTAACGATGCATATCATACATTATTTATTCCCTGAACTAATACAAAGTCAGTCAAATGAGGGACACTAGTAGCCGCAGGTTGGTAATAAAGTTATTGACTGTTCAAATCTCAAACATGTTGAATTGCGTCCTGAGTAAGGACAGAGTTAAAATAATCTGGTTTAAGTGAAGTGTGTTGTAAAACAATAATATTAGAGAAAGAAAGGAGATTGAGTAATGTTTACTACTTGAGTTAATTTCATAAGTCCCTTTTTAAAAAAAGTGTAGAGTAGTCCCTTGGTGTTTTACATGTTTTTTTAAAATATATCGTGCTTTAATTCACGCTGCCTTGGACATTTGTTCTGCTTTCATCTTTTT
>NZ_JAALFC010000040.1 GCF_011058155.1 Litoribacterium kuwaitense
TTCCAACACTTCCAATCTATCTCTGTCGAGTTAGATTATCAGTGAAAACTGGGGAATTTTAAACCGTTATTATTGAGGATTTTAACACCGATATTCACATATTCCAGAAACAAAGAATAATAAGCAGAACATATAGAGATTGTTCATGTTAAAACTCATAAGTATATTGAATACTGCCATGCCACTTACAAAAATAAAAGCGATGTAAAGTAGTTTATTTCCCCATTTAATCTTCCGTGATACTATTGCACCAATAATAATACCTAAAGGTGATGAGGCAAAAACTATTCCATACCAAATTTGAGAGGTGTCACTTAAAACTAAATATGTTTGTATTGCCAATACCATGCTAGCTCCCAAAATATTAATGACTGCAGCTATAAGTATAAATATAAATATTGTTGATGATTTCACTACTAAATTTATACCTTCAATTAATTCTGCTAGAATATTAGTTTTATTGGTTTTGTTAGTTTTGTTAGTTTTGTTAGTCTTAGAACAAGAGACTTCTACTTTTTTAATAAATACCAAAGCAAGAATAAGTAATAAAGATTCTATTAAAAATGTATAATGATAACCAAGTATTATAATGAATAAGCCACCTATTAATGGTGATAAAGTTTGTGATAGTTGAGAAACTATTTGATTAATTGGAACTGCTTTTGTTAAGTTATCTTTACCGACAATATCTAACAGAATGGAATGATTAACAGGACTGTTAATAGAAATTCCTAACATTCTAATACATACAAGTACAAGTACTATTGAATATACAAATGCAATATTACTTAATAAGTAAATAGATAAGGTCGAGAAAATAACAACTAATGTACCTATAACAATAATATTTACTTTAGAATACCGATCAGCCATAGCACCTCCTAAGGGAGATGCTATAGAACTTATTACTATAGCCATAGAACTAACTATAGAAACAAGGAATGGTGATTTGGTTTCGTTTAATATCCAAATTGGAATTATAAATATAACAGTTGCATTAATTATTGAAGTTAAGAAGAGATATAAGATGTAATTCTTATGATTATGGTTGATAAACAAAACTATTACCTCTCTTCTATCTATTATTTCAAGTATATTCCAAAGCACGCATTTCGGATCTAAGGTGCTAGTATCTCGTTTTTAATACGAACTTTCTTAATCTTTTTTTCATTGATCTGTGTAAAGTATAGATAATCACTATAAATAATGTTGGGTTAACACGCGACCACATTTAATGTAAAAGGAAATTCTCATAGGCTTTGAGAGAATATCAAGCCTGCTCTTAGCGGTAAAAACAAGGGATTTAGAACCGTAAAGAGAGAATTTCGAAACGTTGTTGACAAAAACCTCAATACTGTCTAATGATTTCTTGTAATTGCTTCATATAACTCTTTTTTAATGCTGGCGGATATTCAATTTTCACATGTTTTCCAAAGGAAACTAAGTAATGTGTCATGTATGAAAGTTCTTCAATGTTGTAACCTCCTACAATATACGGTACATCATTAATGATCTCTAATGCCATATTTGGATAGTTTTTCTTTAAAAACAGCTCTTTCCCAAACTCTGTCAAACGACATTTGAAAGGAATATTATGATAGGCTGCTTCATACTCAACATGCATTTCTTTTAATTGTTCCCTAGTAAATGTGTTTAGATTTTCTTCCTCAATTGCAACTTCCGACATATAGTCGCATCTGTACGTTCCCCATTTTTCTCTATTGAGATCATAAGCAGTAACAAACCAAATGCCACTTCTATAAAACAGCTCAAGTAATTGAAGTTGGATTGAAACATTTTCATATTGAGTATAGGTCATTGTCAATTTTTTTTCTTCTAAAATACTCTGAAAAATCAGTTCGAGATTATCCAGTTCATTGACCGGTGCTACATTATAATAATGAATAATATCTAATGTATTAGAGATATTTTCTTTTCTCTCATCTGACATTGTAGCAAATAGTTTTTGACGAATTTGTGGATACGACTTTTTAAACGGCGTTGCTGACAACACATCTAATGCTTTTAAAGCAAAGAAAATAGCTTGTACTTCATCTTTATTAAAATAAATTGGCACTAATGGTGATTGATCAATTAGACGATAACCTCCATGTCTTCCACTCTCCACATAAAAAGCCAATCCCATTGATTCTAACTCTTCAATATCTCTAAGAGCTGTGCGTTTCGAAATGGAGAATTCATTTTCTAAATCTTGTAACTGAAAGAAATGTTTATCTCTTAAAAAGATAAGCTCTTGGTTTAAACGCTCTGATTTTTTCATGATTACTCCTGTAAAAGGTGACTTATTTTGTCACCTTTTTATTTTATATTTAGTGTATCAAAGGAAAAGGAGTATGTATATGCAAACCTTATTGATCAACGCACACCCAGGGTTTTCAAATCCAGAAGGTTATTCAGCAAAAATGCAAAGGATGTTTTTAGATCTTTTTAAAGAACAATTCAAAAATAAGCAACCAACCATTTTAAACCTCTACGACACTCACATTCCTCGGATTGAAAATGGCCAATTACTGACTGTTTGGGAAAAGCAACAAGCCGGTATGACTTTAACTGATGACGAAAAAACGATTGCTGCAACATCAGAGGCATTATTAAAACAATTTAAAGCCCATCATCGCATTGTTATTGTTTCGCCCCTGCATAACTTCAATATTACGTCTCGTATGAAAGATTATATGGATAATATCCTAATCGCTAGAGAAACGTTTAAATACACTGAAGATGGTTCTATAGGTCTTATGACAGACGATTATCATGTTCTTTTACTACAAGCAAGTGGATCCGTTTACACGAATGATGACAGATATACCCCACTTGAATTTTCACATTATTATTTAAAAGAAATGTTTCAAGAAATCATGGGTTTCAATAAATTTTACATTGTTCGCGCTCAAGGAACTGATATTTTACAACGTGATGATATTCTGGTCACTGCACACAAGGAAATGACAAAAGTATTTGATCTGTTTTATTCATTAAATGGCTAACTACATTTCTGCCCAAAAAAAAGACAGAAACGTTCATTTCATAACGTTTCTGTCTTTTTTTATATTACCCAATACTACCTTCCATCTCGAACTTGATCAAGCGGTTCATTTCAACGGCGTATTCCATTGGGAGTTCGCGCGTGAATGGCTCGATGAAGCCCATGACGATCATTTCGGTTGCTTCTTGCTCGGAAATGCCGCGGCTCATCAAGTAGAACAATTGCTCCTCGGAAACTTTAGAGACTTTCGCTTCGTGCTCAAGTGAGATGTTTTCGTTCATGATTTCGTTGTACGGAATCGTGTCGGATGTGGACTCATTATCCATGATGAGTGTATCACATTCGATGTTTGAACGTGCGCCTTCGGCTTTGCGTCCGAAATGGACGATACCGCGGTACGTTACTTTTCCGCCGTGTTTAGAAATCGATTTTGATACGATTGTGGATGATGTGTTTGGTGCGATGTGCGTCATCTTTGCACCGGCATCCTGGTGCTGCCCTTTTCCTGCAATGGCGATGGAAAGTGTTAATCCACGTGCGCCTTCGCCTCTGAGGATACAGGCTGGATATTTCATCGTAAGCTTAGAGCCGATGTTGCCGTCAATCCATTCCATCGTGCCGTTTTCATCAACTACGGTACGTTTCGTTACGAGGTTGTAGACGTTGTTCGCCCAGTTTTGAATGGTTGTGTAACGGCAGTAGGCATTTTTCTTAACGATAATCTCAACGACAGCTGAGTGCAGCGAGTTCGTCGTATACACTGGTGCGGTACAGCCTTCGACGTAATGAACGGAGGAATCTTCATCAGCAATGATGAGTGTGCGCTCAAACTGTCCCATATTTTCCGAGTTAATGCGGAAATAGGCTTGCAGTGGTGTATCACATTTAACGCCTTTTGGTACGTAGATAAAGGAGCCACCTGACCAAACTGCTGAGTTTAAGGCTGAGAATTTGTTATCAGAAGGAGGAATGACTGTACCGAAATATTCGCGGAACAACTCCTCGTTTTCCTTTAATGCCGAATCGGTATCTTTAAAGATGATTCCCATATCTTCAAGATCCTCTTGCATGTTATGATAAACAACTTCTGATTCGTATTGGGCAGAAACACCGGCTAGATATTTTTGCTCTGCTTCAGGAATTCCAAGTTTATCAAACGTACGTTTGATTTCTTCAGGTACCTCATCCCATGAACGTTCTGACCGCTCAGACGGTTTAACGTAATAGGTAATTTCGTCAAAGTTTAATTCATTTAAGTCGCCGCCCCATTGTGGCATTGGCTTTTTATAAAATTGCTCAAGAGACTTCAGGCGAAAGTCGAGCATCCACTGCGGCTCTTCTTTCATCTTGGAAATTTCTTCGACAATCTCTTTCGTTAACCCGCGCTCTGAACGGAAAATGGAAACGTCTTTATCGTGAAACCCATATTTGTAATCGCCAATTTCTGGCATCTTTTTTGCCATGCGTTTTCCCTCCTTGGTCTACTAGACGCAGACATCGTCTAAACGGCATGCAGTTCGTATCCTCTTCACTTCACTGCTGTTTTAGAAGAGAGACACACTTTGTTTGCCTCAATAACAGCTTCTCTTAAGTGTAACAAACACGACAGGACTTGAAAACCTTCCAGCCCTGGTCAGTCTTTTTGGCTATCATCTTTTTCATGAATACCTTTTTCTAAAGCTTTCCAAGCCAAGGTAGCACACTTAATGCGAGCTGGAAATTTTGAAACCCCTTGTAATGCTTCGATATCCCCAAGCTCCAGGTCTGATTCGTAGTTGTTCCCTTTAACCATTTCAGAAAAGGTTTCGGACATTTTTAAAGCTTCCTCTACCGGCTTTCCTTTGACAGCTTGGGTCATCATGGATGCGGAAGACAGTGAGATCGAGCAACCTTCACCATCGAACTTCGCTTCTGCAACCTTGCCGTCTTCAATGGACATTTGTAGCTGAATGCGATCGCCACAAGTCGGGTTGTTCATATGAATCGTTACTGTACCATCTTCAAGCGTGCCTTTATTCCTTGGATTTTTGTAATGGTCCATAATGACTTGGCGATACAAAGAATCTAAGTTAGGAAAGGACATCGCTAAAATACTCCTTCGCTTGACGCAAGCCGTCAATAAGACGATCGACGTCATTAGTAGTGTTGTATAAATAAAAGCTTGCCCGTGCTGTTGACGAGACATTCAGCCATTTCATAAGTGGCTGTGCACAATGATGTCCGGCACGCACTGCGATTCCTTGCATATCAAGGATCGTCGCAACATCATGCGGATGGACGCCGTCAATGTTAAACGTCACCACGCCGGCACGATCTTTCTTGGGACCGTAAACTGTTAAGCCTTCGAACGCTTGCATTTTTTCCATTGCATATGTCGCGAGCTCATGCTCATGAGCAAGAATGTTCTCCATGCCAATCTCTTCTAAATAACTAATTGCGGCGCCTAGCCCGACAGCACCAGCAATGATCGGTGTACCACCCTCAAATTTCCAAGGCAGCTCTTTCCATGTAGATTCATACAAATCAACAAAGTCAATCATTTCGCCACCGAACTCTACAGGCTCCATTGTCTCGAGCAACGACTTCTTTCCGTAAAGGGCACCAATCCCTGTAGGGGCGCACATTTTATGCCCCGAAAAGGCAAAGAAGTCACAATCAAGCTCTTGGACGTCAACAGACATGTGTGGTGTGCTTTGCGCACCGTCGACGACCATGACCGCGCCGTTGCGGTGGGCGATGGCAGCAATCTCTTTCACAGGATTGATCGTGCCAAGAACATTTGACACATGGACAACAGAAACGATTTTCGTACGCTCACTGACTGTATTTTCTACATCTTGCACATCAATCGTTCCATCGGGTTGGAGCGGAATATATTTTAGAACAGCGCCCGTCTTTTTAGCCACCTGCTGCCAAGGAATCAAGTTACTATGGTGTTCCATAGGGGTTAAGACAATTTCATCTCCAGTGGAGAGATTAGCCCCCCCATAGCTAGCAGCGACAATATTTAAGGCTGTTGTCGTTCCTCGAGTAAAAATGATTTCTTCAGTCGATGAAGCTCCGATGAAGTTTCTCACTTTTTCGCGCGCACCTTCATACGCATCAGTCGCATACGTACCAAGTGTGTGAACACCACGGTGAACGTTAGAGTTCACCGTTTGATAGTAGTTATCGATCGCCTCAATCACTTGCTTCGGCTTCTGTGACGTTGCGGCGCTGTCTAAATAAACGAGCGGCTGACCATTCACTTCCTGATCGAGGATTGGGAATTGCTTCTTTATCGTTTCAACGTTCATTACGAAAGCTTCCTCTCGATAACCTCAGCAAGCTGCTCCTTCACAGTTTCAATCGGCAAAACTGACAATACAGGGGCTAAGAAGCCACGAATGATCAGGCGCTCAGCTTCTGCTTTTGAGATTCCTCGGCTCATGAGATAAAACAGTTGAATTGGATCAACGCGCCCAACGGAAGCTGCGTGACCAGCAGTTACGTCATCCTCATCAATGAGGAGAATCGGGTTTGCGTCTCCACGCGCACGTTCGTTTAGCATAAGAACGCGTGACGTTTGCTCGGCATTTGATTTAGACGCACCGTGCTCAATCTTGCCAATACCGTTGAAGATCGAACTAGCACTATCCTTCATCACCCCATGCTGAAGAATATACCCTTCAGAATGCTTACCGAAATGAGTGATGTTCGTCGAGAAGTTTTGAATTTGTTCCCCTTTGCCGACAGAAACAGACTTCGTATCAGCGTAAGAAGAATCGCCCATTAAAAGCGTTAAGTTTTCAGATACGGTATTCCCTTCGTTCATCTGACCAAGCGCCCACTGGATTTTCGCATCCCGGTGAGCAACACCTCTTCGGTTCACATATGAGGTCATGCTGTTTGCAAGCTGATCAACCGCACCGAAAGTTATTTGGCTGTTTTGCTTCGCAATGACTTCAGTCACAATATTAGCGACTGACGGCTTTTCGCCAGAAGACATATTGCTTTCAATATACGTGACAGAAGCATTCTCTTCGGCAACGATTAATACGTGATTCATTAAAGCTGCGCCTTCTTGCTCATTGTAAAACACAGCTTGCAACGGTTCTTCAATGACGACATTCTTAGGGACATATAGAAAGGCTCCACCATTGACAAAAGCTGTATGCATCGCGGTAAGACGATGTTCATCCGCCTTCACGGCTTCAGTCATATAATGAGGCTTTACAAGTTCTCCATGTTCTTTTAACGCCGTTTGCAGGTCAGTAAAGATAACGCCCTTGTCCTTCAATTCAGGCGAAAGGCTTGCATGTACCTGTTGCTGATCCTTTAACACCAATACATTTTTGCCTGAAGTTTTTGACTCAACAAGGCTCTTGAGCTCCTCTGGAAGCTCTGCAGAAGATGCCTCATTGTGTAAGTCAAAATTGAAATCAGTAAAATTCCACCGTGTCAGGCTTGTTTTATCTGGTTTCGGCATCGGAAGCACATTTAGATTTGCTAAGGCTTCTAAACGAAGCTCTTGAAACCATGCTGGCTCTCCGCGTTGTTCAGAAAAGGTCCGTACCGCTTTTTCATTATACGAAATCATATTTGTTTCTACTGCCAAAGCAATTCCCTCCTTTCTTATGCTTCTTTTCCTACCGTTACATCTTCAATACCTAGCTCTTCCTTAATCCAATCATATCCGCTCTCTTCAAGCTGATGAGCAAGCTCTTTACCACCGGATTTCACAATGCGGCCTTGCATCATAATATGAACAAAATCAGGCTCAATGTAATTCAATAGACGCTGATAGTGAGTAATGATTAAACAACCGAAATCTTCACCGCGCATTTTGTTGATCCCGTTGGAAACAACCTTTAATGCATCAATGTCCAAACCAGAATCAATTTCGTCCAAAAGGGCAATTCCAGGCTTCAACATCATGAGCTGAAGAATTTCATTTCGTTTTTTCTCCCCGCCTGAAAAGCCTTCATTCAAGTAACGTTGAGCCATGTTTTTATCAATTTCTAAAAAATCCAGTGTTTCATCCATTTGTTTAATAAATGGCATTAACTGAATTTCATTACCTTCTCCTCTGTGCGCGTTGATGCTTGTGCGCAAGAAGTCCGACGTAGTTACACCGCTAATTTCACTTGGATATTGCATCGCTAAAAATAAGCCGGCCTTCGCTCTTTCATCGACTTCCATTTCCAGCACGTCTTCACCATTAAGCGTAATGCTGCCTTTTGTTACTTCATATTTTGGATGACCCATCACGGCAGAAGCGAGTGTTGATTTTCCTGTTCCGTTCGGTCCCATAATTGCATGAATTTCTCCTGATTTTATTTCAAGATCGACCCCTTTAAGGATCTCTTTACCTTCAATCTCTACATGAAGATCTTTCATTTTTAATTCAAAAGACATTTCCATATCCCTCCAAAATATGATTGAACTGCCAAAGAAGGTCAGTTATTCTCAATTTATTCTCATTCTAATTTTAAAACATTTTAAATGTAGTTTCAACCGTTGGGATTGCTAATGAGATGTTACCGTGAAAAAAGCAATGCTAAAATGTATGTAAATCAACATTCACGCGGCCTCTCTTACACATTTCTCAGCAGCATCCAAAAATTTGCACATTCTCATTATAGTGGAGTCTATTGAAAGTGAAAAGGGGGTACCGAAAACCTGCCAACAATCTATACAAATAAAAGAGCCTGACGGTTTACCCAGCCTGGCTCTTTTAAGTATCAAAATATACACTGTCGTACTGACAAGGAAACTGTTGGCTTACATCACTGTCAGGATTTTAACGCGTTTAATCGGTCGCATTGAGCGGTTAAACGTTGGCTCGCCTGATAGTTTTTCTCCCTTCTCTTCTCGACCTCGAGCATGTTATCCAAGCTACGTTCGTACTCTGCGAAGCAGAGGCCATGGGAATTCATAAGCCCTTTTTCCATTTCATTCGTATACGTCAGTTGTAAATGTGTAATCGTCTTGTCATCCTTTCTGTGCTTTGTGCACAATTTAACTTTAGCACAACAGGATCGACTGTAACAAAGAAGCTCAGTATGATTGTAGGGGCTTCTGAAAGTCTCACCTTCCAATGAAACCATATGGGTAACGCACAGATATATATGCTCTCATTTCTTCAAATTTACTGCGTTATGTTAGGCTTTGACAAATCAGTCAAGCATTCTTGTACGAGTGTTACTCCCTGACTCATGGCGGCTGCCCCAGCAAAAGCGGCCGATACGCCAACAGCTTCTAAAATTTCCTGCTCTGAAGCATCGTGGTCAAGACAGCCTTTTGTGTGATAAATAATACAATATTCATCTTGAGTTGCTAACGCAATGCTAAGTGCCATTAACTGTTTCTCTTTTTGACTTAACTCTCCTTCGCGAAAGCATTCCTCAGTAAAAGCATTGTACTGCTTCGCAAGCTGAGGGTGCTGTTGACTCATCCAGCCAATGCCCGTTTTATAATCTTGCAGCGCTGCTCTGTATAGGTGATGGAAGTATGCTGTTCATCTTTCATGACCGTGCCTCCTCATAATGATTGTGATGCTCTTACGTTGTGCAGTCTTAACAATTTTTATACAAGTTCTAACAGTTACTAAAAAAACGGTGGACATCACTTGTCCACCGCGTAAAGGTTACTCGCTTACAGGTACGAGCGCCCCTTCATACTCTTCATTAATATACGTTTGCATTTCTTCAGAGCGAAGAGCTTCAACGAGCTTTTGAATGTTTTCATTGCCTTCGTCTTCACTACGCACAGCAATAATGTTTACGTAAGGAGACTCTGAACCTTCGATTGTAATTGCGTCATTTTGTGGATTTAGACCTGCGTCAATAGCGAAGTTTGTGTTAATAAGAAACGCATCTGCTTCATCATTTTCGTAAGCCTTTGGTACAAGCTCTGGGTTGATATCTGTTTCAAATGTAAAGTTTTTCGGATTGTCCGCAATATCATCAAGTGTTGCTGCTGACTTTTCAACACCTTCAGCTAAAGTGATCAGACCTTCACTTTCTAGAAGAGTAAGCATGCGTCCATGGTCACTGACACTGTTACTCATAATGATGACGCCGCCTTCAGGAATATCCTCAAGTGATTCATGGCGCTGAGAATAGATACCGATCGGTTCAATATGAATGCCGCCTGCATTCACAAAATCGTATTCAAACTCTTTCATTTGGTTTTCTAAATATGGAATATGCTGAAAGTAGTTCGCGTCCAATTCACCCATATCTAGGCTCTGATTTGGTAATACATAATCCGTGAATGTTTCAATTTCAAGTGTGATCCCTTGCTCTTCAAGCAATGGTTTAGCTTCTTCTAAAATTTCTGCATGAGGGGTAACGGAAGCGCCCACTTTAAGAGTGACGTTCTCTTCGGATGAAGCCTCTTCATTACTCGTATTCGTCTTTTCGTCGCTTTCGTTATTTGAGCTTGAGCCTGCCCCACCGTTTGCTCCTCCACAAGCAGCCATTAACAGTAAAAGAAAACTTACCAATAGTAGTCCAAAACCCTTTTTCATAACATCATCTCCATGTCTTTTACTATCGTTTATCAATTCTCTTTGTAAGTAAATCACCAATACCTTGAATAATAAAGACAATCACAAGAATTGTAACTGTCGCGACCATCGTTACGTCGTTGTCACCACGTTGATATCCATACATATACGCTAAGCTACCAAGTCCTCCGGCACCAATCGCACCAGCCATTGCAATATAGCCTATTAACGCGATCGCTGTCACAGTAATGCCGGAAATTAAGGCCGGCATCGCCTCAGGAAAATAAACTCGGAATACGATGCGCCAAGGTCCGGCTCCCATCGATTGCGCTGCCTCTACAACTCCGCGGTTCACTTCGCGAAAAGCAATTTCGACGAGACGGGCATAAAACGGTGCCGCTCCAATAACGAGTGCGGGCAAAGCAGCATCTTTACCTAACATCGTTCCTAAGATAAAGACTGTAAAAGGAATAAGTAATATAATTAAAATAATAAAAGGAATTGATCTAAAAATATTAACAAATGCACTAATAAACGTATTGACAACTTTATTTTCCCACATTTGATTTTTTGAGGAGAGGAATAATAGCAAGCCAAGCAACAGACCGAAAATAAACGTTAACGTAATACCGATAACGAGCATATAAACTGTTTCATACGTTGCTTCCAGCCACTTATCCCAATCCATGTTCGGAAACCATTGATTGATCAAGCTTCGATCACCTCAGCTGTGACGTCTTGGTCTTTTAGGAATTGCATTATGTCGTCTATCACTTGTGAGTCCGTTTCCTCAACATGGATGAGCAAATATCCGTAGGCGCCTTCTTCAGATTGAGCAAGATTTCCTTGCAACAAGCTGATCTCTTGTGAAGGAAAAGTACGGCTTAAGCGATTTAACACATATTTTTCATTGTTTTTACCGACGAAATCGATTTGCATAACAGTGCCATCGGAGTATGATTGCAAAAGCTCTTCCGCCGTAGCTCGAGCACTTCCACTGTCCATGACTTGCTTCACGAAATGTTTAGTTATTTCTTCTTTCGGTTGCTGAAATACATTGACAACACTACCTTGCTCTACGACTCGTCCATCTTCCATGACCGCCACTTCATCACAAATTTTATGAATGACATGCATTTCATGTGTAATGAGGACAATGGTTAATCCCAGCTGTCGATTAATGTCGGTTAATAAATCTAAAATGGCGTCCGTCGTTCGCGGGTCGAGCGCTGAGGTTGCCTCGTCACATAACAGCACCTTCGGACGGTTAGCGAGCGCACGCGCAATACCCACACGCTGCTTTTGTCCTCCACTCAACTGCGATGGATATGCATCTTCACGCCCTTCAAGCCCTACGAGTTGTATGAGCTCTTGAACCCTCCGCTCTTTTTCACTTTTTTCTACTTTAGCCACTTCTAAAGGAAATAAAATATTTTCACGAACAGTTCGAGACCAGAGAAGGTTAAAATGCTGAAAAACCATACTGATTTCTTGTCTGGCTTTTCGCAGCTCACTGGCATTTAATTTTCTCATATTTCTTCCTGCAATATGGATGTCACCAGAGGATGGCTGCTCCAATCCGTTTAAAAGACGAATCAAGGTACTTTTTCCTGCTCCACTGTACCCAATAATGCCAAAGATTTTCCCTGGGTCAATCGTTAAGTTGACACCATCGACCGCTTTTAAAGGCCCTTGCGATGTTTTAAATACTTTTTTCAGCTTTTCAATCTGAATCAACTCATCCCACCTGCTTTCTGCTCGTGTTCCAATGTAAAGAAGAAAAAGAGCGATATATGCCTCCGCCCTTTTCCCCTGTATTGCGTTAAAATCAAATGTTAGACGTAGCAATGCGCACGTTTTTTCTCTCATTACTAAGATACCGTGTGCGCTATATAAGCTCAAAAGATTTTCGCATGTGGGATGAAAATTGTCAATAACAAAAGCCTTTTTTAACAGAAGTGTCAGAAGCTCCCGCCTGTTCGTAAAAACCGTGTTAGACGAGTGACAACGATTTATTTGTTCGTTGTTTTTGCAGCCTCTTGAAGTGCTTGATCCAAATCGGCAATGAGATCGTCTATGTGCTCAATTCCAACTGACAAACGAATGAGATCCTCAGAAGCACCTGACTTTTGCAAATCTTCGTCTGACAGCTGTTGATGCGTCGTGCTCGCTGGATGAATAATTAAGCTTTTTGCATCGCCAACGTTTGCAAGATGTGACCAGAGCTGCACGGAATTAATGCATGCTGCACCTGCGTCGCGCCCACCTTTGATTCCGAAAACGATCACAGAGCCTGCACCATTAGGCATGTACTTCTCAGCTAAGGTCCGGTCAGGATGCTCCTCATGTTCAGGATATCGAATCCAGGTCACAAGCGGATGATTTTCTAAGAACCGAACCATCTTTCTCGTATTTGCAACATGTTCTTTCATTCGGACAGTAAGTGTCTCTAACCCAAGAGCCAATTGAAAAGCATTAAACGGACTAATGGCTTGCCCCATATCTCTCAAAAGCTGCACTCTTGCTTTCATGACAAAAGCCAGTGGCCCTAAATCTTTAGCGTAGACGAGACCGTTATAACTTTCATCAGGCTCAATGAAACCAGGGAACTTGTCCGAATTCCAATCGAAAGTCCCACCATCAACGAGGACGCCACCTAGATTTGTACCATTTCCACCGATCCATTTTGTTGCTGAGTGGACGACGATGTCAGCCCCATGCTCAATCGGACGGTGTAAATACGGGGTAGGAAATGTGTTGTCAACAATCAGTGGGAGACCATGTTTATGAGCAACGTTTGATACTTTTTCGGTATCTAAAATGACGAGGCTAGGGTTTCCAATGGATTCGGCAAACACAGCCTTTGTATTTTCATTAATGGCCGCTTCCAATTCTTCTGTATTATTCACATCAATAAACTTGGTTTTAATTCCGTAACGTGGGAGGGTAACCGCAAATAAATTATACGTACCGCCATACAATGCTGTGGAGGCAATAATTTCATCACCACTGCCAGCCAAGTTTAAGATTGCTGTTGTAATCGCAGCCATCCCACTTGATAAAGCGAGTGCGCCAACGCCTTTTTCCAGAGCAGCCATGCGCTCTTCAAAAGCAGTGACTGTTGGATTATGTATGCGAGTATAAATATACCCTTCTTCCTTCAGTCCAAATAAACCAGCAGCGTTATCTGTATCTTTAAATTGATAAGCGTTCGACAAATAAATTGGTAATGCTCGAGCCCCTGTAGCAGGATCTGCTTGCAAGCCAGCGTGAACACTCAGTGTCTCAAAACGATATGAATTTTTTGTCATTTTTTGTGTTCCTCCTTGAAAGAAATAGAATAAGCGCGATAAAAACGATAATTCAGAGGGAATTTATCGAATTTTATCACGCTTTTATGGAGAGGTCAATGTTCCCCTCTATTTCCCAGGCAATGATTATTGCATATTTTGGAGTTCTACAGCTTCGTTATCTGAGGATAAATTATCTTTTTCCTGCGGTAGTAACTTCGCATCTTTTGGAAAACTCGCCACCGATTCAGGCCATTTTACTGTTGGACTGGCAGCAATCTGCTCTTTAATTTGCTTAAATGAAGAAGCCCGGACATCATCAAGCGTCATTTGATTTTCCAGACTTTCATACAATACATACTTCCCAGGAGAAACACTTTGTTGCAACGCTTTTTCTCGATGCGCTAAATTCGTCTGCAGTGCCGTCACTGACCATTCATTGTTGTCAGCAGATGCAAGCAGTCTTATTTCTTCATGAATTTCCTGCCGTAATTGTTTTGTTTGTTCTGGGAGTATTCCATCTGCGACTGTTAAAGAAACGAGCATGTCCGATCGAGGATTGACTTGCCCCGTTTTCTTAGAAGCAGACAAAAAGTTTTTGACAAACAAAGAAAACGGAATGAATGGCTCAAACTGAAGGTTCTGTATAAAAGAATCCTCTATAGTGGAGATCGGCGACCAAGAAATGACCTCCATCGATTCATTTAATGAAGCCTCCAAACTCCAGTTCATATCAAAACTAACATAGGCAGCGATGGAATCATCGTACATCGTATGGGTAATAGGAATACGCACAATCCATAAGCTGGCCATAATGAGAAATACGATAGATGCGAAAGGAAGCCAAGGAGACCATTTGTGCCTGTTTGGCACGTCAATTTCGTCACCTAGATGGAAATTTCCTTTAACGATCACACGGCGAAAGGCTCCGTCACGAGTGAGGATAATGGTTTTCTTCCCTTTCTTATCGACCACAATCCCTTTCGTCAACGCTCCCCCTCCTTTCCTAAGACGAATTACGAATCAATATAGGACTGGAGCGCGTGATATTTCTTCAAGTAAATCAACGCAACAGCTATTATATATTTTCGGTTCCTTTCAATAGTTTTTCGACTACATGAGACTAATTCCTCTAAATTTCTCATAGGAAGTCGTTTTTTTTGTAACAAATATGCTGATAGCTGTTCGTTAGAAGCAAGAAGCCGAGCAATTTCTATTGCATTCTCTCTCGCATCAATATGTTTTGGACATTGTTTGCTTAAAACACTAAAAGTAATTCCAAATTCACTTAGCGTCGCTTGATAATCTTCAATCTCTTCGACGCGTTTTTCTCGTTGTAGTTCAAGCTCATAATGTGCAATTGATGCCTGCTGCTCTGCATAATTTTCTTCTTGAGCAAATTCATCATCTTCTTCATATGGCAAAACGATATTCTGGTTTTGTCGTTGTTCACGGCGAATGTGGTCAATGACTCTGCGACGAATAACCATGTTAGCAAATGTTAAAAATTTGCTTCCTTGGTTGGTTTGAAACTGATCAATCGCTTCGTTAAACGCTAATAAACCGATACTGTATTCATCCATGGATTCATTAATATATCGTCGACATACTTTCGAAATCACTTTTTTAACAAAAGGCTGATATCCAGAAATCAGTTCATGGCGCAGCTGCTCATCCCCTTTTTGAGCAAGAAGAATTTTATCTTCCATAACAAATGTTTGTCCATTGTCACTTGCAGTCCATTGTAAGCTAAGAGAAACCATGAGCGCCTTCACCTCTTTTTATTTAATGTAAAATGTATAAAAATATTGTCGAATGTTACATTACTTTATCGAATTGAATATGAGTGCAGTCCATCAATTTATAACACAAGAAGTACTTTAGAAAGAACCGTTATCAAGTAAATGTATTGAAACCGTAAAAATTCTCTAGGAATTTTCACACTCCTGTAATGTAGTTCTTGAAATGACCACATTTATAAGACGATGACAGCAGGAAAAAGTTACATACTTATGCGTTTTTTTACTTCATTTACGAATCCTGTCGTTCGTAAAAACTTAAAAAAACTGTCGAAAGTTAAAAAATTCTAAAAAAGGTTTTTCTAAACTTTATGTGATACAATCTTTGTTGTAAGCGCTAACAAAAAGGAGGCACCTATTATGTTGGAAACGTTCATTGACCGTTTTATTCTTGTGAAAAAGCATAAGCCTGCGAATGTAAATGAGTTGTTGGATTTTGCCGCGGCTGCTACCTTAAGGGAGATGTCTCTTGTACAGATTATCGCTCACTTTTAAAGACATTGAATGAGCGGGGAGCGATCAAGCCTGAATATTTTCCAAGTGCCCCTTGCGCACCAGTGCATATGTTATCCTGACATTGATGCAATTGGTACCAAAACAAAGCCCCTTTTTATGAGAGCCGACATCATAAAAAAGGGCTTTTTTTTATTTAGGTGATTACGACGTTGGCTTTGAAGGATACGTCATAAAATCCAATATATGAGGAACGGACTGAAAAGCGTACATTCGTTTTTCAACTCGTTGATTTTTTATGTGCAACAGACAGGGGACGCTTTCGATCTCCCATGCTTGTGCAATATCTGGATGATAATTCATATTTAATTTTCCGATCAATGTCTCTGGTCGAGCTTCCGCAATCACTGTCAGCATTTTTTCGGCCAACTGACACGTCCCGCACATCGGTGTGGATGCAAAAATGAATACATCTTCATGATGCATGAGTTTGTCATTAACCATTTCTTTCGTCCATAATTCGATGGGATCTCCTCTCCCTTTTTCTTTAGTTTAGCCGTATCGCTATATTTGCTTGCGCCATCAGTGCCGCAAGCGAATCTAAAGGCATGGCCGCTACTTCTCTATAGACCCGGTCCACAAATAAATGTTGTGCAAGCGGCAGCTCGCGCTTGAGCTGTTTTCTCAGCTTTTCTCCCGCCTTGTCTGCATCAACAAGGACGTACACTTCTCTTGCGTCGAGTTGATGCTGTTCAATCATATCATCGAGTTGCTCTACACCAATTGTGCCATAAGTACAAAGGATTTCTACAGGTTCATTGATGACTTTTTGGATCGCTTCTTTGTCTGTTTTTCCTTCGACAATCAATACCTTTAATTCATCGATCATCATCTGCATACACCTTCTCTTAAGTCAGCTGTATCTATTGTAGCACGAAGTCATGATGACTTCATTTTACAAATCAAACGAGGAGGCAATCGCCTCGCTTCAGCGTGTAAACAAAGTCAATTTCAACGCTTTCACTGTTTTTGAGCCTGACTTAAAAACGATGATTAGCCTAAGGCACGAAGGCGAACGTGGACTCAAATAGAACTTCAGGACTTCATAAGAGAAGAAGCGAGACACCACGATGGATGAACCATTTATCAACATGTTTAAAGCGAGGAGTAGGTCTCCTCGCTTTGTTTGCTTTACCTGCACCAGCCCAGATCACAATCTTCCGTATCCTGTTTCTCAATTCCCGGTGCTGACTGGACGGAGTGATAAATCTGCTTATTGTCATTACTCAATGTGTATCCCGGTTTTAACTGGTACGCCAGCAAAGAGGAAGACGCTTGAATAGAGCCAATTTGATCTTCACCGTGATAGAGCACTAAGCTTCCTTCGCCGAGCTTGGCATAGACGTCAGATGTTACGTTGATCAAACGTTGACTCGAATCCATCCCACACACATCCTTTATGGCATGATAAAGAACGATGCTTTAAACAGCATCGTTCGTAGTATGTGGATTTCATTGCTTATTTAAGTCTTCCAATAAGTTCTTAATTTAGTCTTCTTCTACCATTTCTTGATACTCTTCGGCAGACATTAACTCTTCTTTATCCGCTTCATTTGAAGGTTCTACGACAATCATCCAAGCGCCTTCATATGGTTCTTCGTTGACAAGCTCAGGGCTGTCTTCAAGGTTTTCATTCACTTCAACAACTTTTCCGCTGAGAGGTGCATACAGCTCTGAAACGGTTTTAACTGACTCGACGCTGCCAAAAGGCTCGTCTTTCTCAATTGTATCGCCTGCTTCAGGGAGCTCCACAAACACGATGTCACCTAATTCAGACTGGGCAAAATCCGTAATCCCAATCCGGACGTTTCCTCCTTCTTCCTTCACCCATTCATGCTCTTCTGAGTAACGCAATTCCTTTGGTAAATTCATAGTATGACCCTCCAGTAGTATTATGATTGCCACGAACATCAGACTGAAAAGATTACATCCATTGTTCCACGACTTCTGTACCAATTCAAGTCAAAAATAGCAAACGTTTGTGTCATTTTAATCATAAAGTACATTTTTAAAAAAAAGACACGATCTTACTTGTACCCTTGATGAGTACGCCCTACAACTGGAATTTTACTTAAAAAACATTGATTAAGCAAGCTTTCCGCCTGCATCGTAAATACGTCTGTATCACTTGAAGAAAACACTCATAATATACCTTTATTTTTCTAAAAATCGTTCCTTTTATAGGCTTAAACTGGCGTAGTTTCTTCGTGCGATCCTTCTCTTTTGGACTTGCTACGACCTTTCCAAGATAGGTACGTCCACACACGAAGAATAAATTCCAACGGACCGTGGCGAAACACAGTTAAATAAAAATGGCTGACAACACTTTGGACGATAAAAATGCCTACGCCAAGAAGGATGCCATTAAACACACCTAGCTGCCCAAATACGCCGAGGCCGTATCCATAAAAAATAGTCGTACAGATGACTGTTTGCATAATGTAGTTTGTCAATGAGAGCTTCCCGACATTTTCAAGCATTCCCATTACGAATGATTTATTAATGAGTGTATAGAGAAGACTAAAGGCACAAATATAGCCTATTGCAGTTAAAGGTGCACCAATGCCGACAAGTGTGTCGGTCCATACGTTATAAGGCATGAGATACGCGGAACCCTTCATTCCTAAGCCGACTGGCAATAGAAGCGCCCCGATGACATACCCTTTACGTTCCTTCATCGGCTGAGCAAAACGGTTCGTTCGGGCGGCATACATACCGAATAAAAACAATGGAGACATCATGATCGGTGCTAAAAGCAGCATCGCAAGGATCATTTCTTCCGACATGCCTTCCATCGGATCAGCGTTGTTTCGGTGATCCATAATTTCACCATACGTTCCTGTACTGTAAACCTCTTGTGTTTTCTCAATATACTCGTCTGATGCTAAAAATCCACTGTTTGCTTGAAGTGTTTCTGGATCACTAACGACAGTACCTAAAAGTAACAAGCCGTTCGTCAAGATAAACAGTGTCATTCCCCAAATCAGAATCGTCTTTGTCTTCCTTTTAACAAAAAAGAGAAGCAAAAACCCAATTGCACCATAAAATAATAAAATGTCCCCTTCCCAAAGCCATATGCTATGTGCAAGTCCGAACGCGAACAGCAAGAGCGATCTCCTGGCAAAATAGCGTTTCACTGGTAAATTTTTTCTCTTTAAGCTCTCTGCCATTTTAATCATTGAGTAACCAAAAAGAAACGTGAAAATCGGTAAAAAGCTGCCTTCAATAAAAATTTTCGTGAAATAATACGCCCCCTGATCTAGCGCAGATAAATCAGCGAGCTGGTCCTTCCCCCATATACCGTACTGAAAGATCAGCATGTTTGCCAATAAGATGCCGAGCAAACTCAATCCTCTCATCCCATCAATTAATGTTACTCGTTGGTTTTTCACTCTTAACTCTCCTTGTTTCTTAAAGTTTATTTGACGAATGGTTTACACTAGCGATTTCATGACGAGCATTTTTCTATGCTACACTGATAAAAGGCTGTAAAAGCAATCATCCATTCTATATTGAAGTATGCTTTATTTAGTTGAACAAACAATAAAAGTAACCTTAACGTAGTCTTAAGTTTGGAGGAAACTATATTGAATCGAGCAAAAATATTGATCGTTGATGATGAAAAAGCCATTGGAGAAATGGTTGAAATTATTTTACAGAAAGAAGGCTTTCAATCAGACTTGTGCTTTTCTTATCAAGATGCTCAACCACTTATAAAAAACAATCATTATGACCTACATATTTTAGATATTATGCTTCCCGATGGTACAGGCCTGGAGCTCGCAAAAAATATTCGCAGCCGCTCGGATGCACCGATCTTTTTTTTAACCGCAAAAGCTTCTGATGCTGATGTGCTTCGAGGGTTTATGCACGGTGCTGATGACTATATAACGAAACCTTTTAATCCACTTGAACTTGCTGCTAGGGTCAAAGTACAAACAGAACGATATTTATCTTCGGCAACAACAACAAGGAAAAAATATGATTACGGCGCTTTTCAGCTCGATGTTGAGGCCGCCACCCTTTTCGTTAACGGCAAACCGGTCAGTCTCACACAAAAGCAATTAAAGCTGCTTGAGTTGTTTTGCATTCATCCAAACCAGGTTTTATCTAAGGAACAACTGTACGAACAGATTTGGGGACTGGAAGGTGACGTGGATGACAATACGATTATGGTTCACATAAGGAAACTGCGCGAAAAACTTGAGGCCGACCCAAGCCACCCGGTATTTTTAGTGACGGTACGCGGTATTGGGTATAAGCTACAGGTGTAAATCGATGAATATAAAATTATCTGCAAAAATGACGAAGCGTTTTATTTTCTTCTTCTTAACGTTTTACGGCATTTTATTTATTGGCACGAGCATCTTTCTCACGATCATGATTTACAAGATAGCCACAGGATTTTACTACCATGACATCCGCGTCTTAGAAAACATGGAGATGGAGTGGGCAATTACTGAAGATGACAATACTTATACAATGTCCGATCATTTAATTGATATTGCTCATCGAAGCGGCGGGGTGCTGCAACTTTTAAATCATGATGGTGAAGTGATTCTTTCGTCTAAGGAAAATGATCTTCCTACGCAGTATTCCATTCAAAACCTCACGTCGCTTGTTGCACAAGAAAATGTGTATTCTTGGACGTTAGAGAACGGGCTGCATGTCTTATTTACGAATTATACGGAAGCTGATCAGCTTTTAGACAGGATTTATACAACTGAACATTTCCCAGAAATCACGAAGCTTCAAGAGGAAACACTGAAAGAAAAAGATGCTGTGTTTGAGCTATTTGATGAACATGGACAGCTCATCATGTCATCCTCTCCATCCGAAAGCGAAACACTTCGTTTAGGAGATGTTCTCTCTGTTCACTCATCACTCAATGCCCAAAAAGAGTTAATCGCCTATAAGACACTTGCAAATGGGGACATCGCTGTTGTACGAATGGACAATCCACTTTATCAGGCGCTTGATTCGATCGATATGGCTCTATTCTCTGAGTTTGCCAAATGGTTTGGCATTTTCCATGTGATTTTGTTACTTTTCACTCTTAGCTTTTCACTTTGGATCGGGCAGCGTTTTGGAAAACCTGTGTTCTTTTTCTTAAAGTGGATTGAGCAGTTATCGCAGAAGAATTATGAACGAATCGAAAGCCCTTCTATTCGGAGAAAAAAAGATGGGCGGTTGAAGAGGAAATATCGCATATATGAAGACGTCGACCTTTCCTTAGAAAAGCTCACGACAAATTTAAAAAATAATGAGCTGACCATTCAAAAAACAGATCAACTTAGGGAGGATTGGATTTCAGGATTATCTCATGATCTAAAAACACCTCTCAGCTCAATTTATGGTTACGCAACGTTTTTAGCTTCAAAGGATCATGACTGGTCACCGAATGAAGTCCGATCATTTGCGAAAACGATGATGGATAAAGCCACCTACATGGATGCTTTAATTAACGATTTAACGTATACGTACCAGCTAAAAAATGACGCTGTCGCTTTAGAGAAAAAGTCGCTTTCCTTTTTCGAATACGTTGAGAGTTATCTTAAACGCAGTGATTGGCAGGCGGACATTCATTTTGACGGAGACAAGCAAGGTAAGGTTTTAATTGATCCGGGTCGATTTGACCGTGTGCTTGACAACCTTGTCGGGAACGCGCTTAAACATAATCCACCGAATACACCTATTCACCTTTTCGTGCAACCGGCAAAAGATGTCGTGACACTCGTTGTGCGCGATGAAGGACAAGGCATACCAGAGGATGTCATAGTCAATTTATTTAACCGCTACTACCGTGGAACAAATACGACGACCGATGCGTCAGGAACAGGACTTGGCTTAACGATCGCGAAACAACTCGTCGAATTGCATGGTGGTGAAGTTGAAGCAAGCTCCTCTAATGAAGGAACGTCCATTTTGATCCACCTGCCACGTGTTGATGGGACTAACATGAATGAAAACGATAGGTGATGCAACGGAACTAAAAAGCGGTAACTTCCCCCTTAAGAGGCAGTTACCGCTGATTGTGTTATGTAAGCCACGTCTCGTTAAAACGATCCTCATTAAAGCCAACCGTTGCTTTCTTTCCATCCGTCACGATAGGTCGTTTAATTAACATACCGTCGGATGCCAACAGCTCTGCTTTCTCTTGGTCCGTCATGTCATCAAGCTTATCCTTTAAGTTAAGTTCACGATATTTTTTCCCGCTTGTATTAAAGAATTTGCGCATAGCAAGCTCATTTTCTTTAGACCAGTATAAAATATCTTCTGCGGTTGGAGGCTCATTCACAATATGAACGACGTCCCAATGGACATTGTTTGCCTGCCCCCACTTTAAAGCTTTTTTACATGTACTACACGGCGGGTAAACATAAATTTTCATAAGGTTCTTCTCTCCTTTTTACATTAGAATGCCAATCCATTCATTCTTTATAACCTTTTCCACTGCTCTCCGGTGATAATGCTTCATTCCAAAAGCATACTAATGGTGATCCCGTAAATCATTTTGCTGAGAGGAGCCAGATACAATGCAAGGACAACAAATGCAACAGACATCTGCGTCTCAATTTATGCCGCAGCCTCCAGAGGTTATCACGACAAAAGATCATCTTTACCTTACTGACATGATGAATTGGAATTTAACTGCCGCGAAGAAATGTCACGATTTTGCTTTAAGGTGTCAAGATGTTGAACTGTCTCAGCTATTAGATCAGACGAGCCAAATGCATAAAAAACATTATGAGCTCATCCTAAACGAACTGAATAAGAGTGTTCAGCAGCCGGCAATGGCAGGAGGGATGCAATAATGCAGCAGCAAAAAATCCAAAATAACGAAAGCACCGTCCCTAAAACGACAGCTATGAATGATAAAGACCTAGTCACTGATGCTCTTTTTACGGAGAAATATTTGACGAGTTCGTACGATACGGCCTTAAATGAAATGAGTCATGCGGCTCTGTTTCAAGCTATCCAACAAATTCAGTCAGATACGCAAGCTTGTCAACGCCAGCTTTATGACGCTATGTTCCAAAAAGGCTGGTATACGCTCACACCAGAGCAGACGCAATCGATTCAAGCATCGGCGCAACAGTTTTCCCAAGATAAAGCTCAGCTTCCAGGAGCTGCATTTTAATCTGTCAGCTTTTGTAGACAAAGTCGAATACGGCTTTGTCTACTTTATTTATAAAAAACGCTACCCCCATATCTTATTTAAGAATAAGACGACAATAACTGCCTCCTCCTTCTAACGCTTCGTCTCCATTCCATAATACTCAATGCAGTAAGCACCCATACAAGTCCTGCCGAAAAACCTGCCAATATATCGGTTGGATAATGAACATCTAAAAAAATGCGACTTAATCCAACAATTGTAACGAGAAGTATCGTACATACAATCAAAACTACCTTGCTTACAGTGTTTTTCATTTGCCTTTGAATCACATAGGCGGATAATCCGTAGATAATACACGCGCCCATGGCATGACCACTCGGGAAGCTATAGCCTGTCCCATCGACGGTTTCTAATATAATGGGCCTTTCCCGCTGGAATACCTGTTTGAGTAAAGAATTTAACAGCCCGCCACTCGCACATGCTAAACCGAAAAAAACAATGGCCGTTACAGATTCGTTTTTCAAATACAACCAGATTGCGACCGCGATCGTGACAATCGTTAGCCATAAAACGGAACCAAACTCAGTGAGTATAGTCATCCATTGCAGAACAGCTGGCGTTGTCCATTGATCGACCCATCCATTAACAAGCGTATCAAAGCGAAAACGTTCATCGGCTAAAATGGTGTCCCCTAATTCGAAAAAAACCCACACCGACAGGATGGCAACGACGGCTCCAGTTCCAAGAAAGATAAACGACGTCGAAGACTTCTTGTTTGCTAACTTCACTTTATCTCAACCTACCTGTAAATCATTTTCATTTAATCTTTACCCGAAGTCGAGCAGCTTAAAAACGTTCTAAAGCCCATTCTCTTTTCTTCTTATAAAAACGAGGTAAGCACTGTAAGATGTCGTTTTTTTCTTTTCCTCTGCCGAATCGAGCATATCATCCATATTGGAGTAACTGCCTATAAGCCAAAGGGGGGTTCTTATATATGTACGGTTTGTTTCAGTTTCACTAAATTGTAACACCAGTCCGTCTTCGGAAAGCTCAAACAAATGTGTTGCCAATTCAATTGACAGTGCAGGAACGACTTCTTTTTGAGAAAAGAGAAACCGTTTTTTTTGAAGGTGTTTTGCATATTGGCTTGTGATAAATTGTCCAAACAAAAATATGTAATTGGTTGCTTTTTGATAGTAAATCTTCGTATAAAATCCGTCATCCTGCGATAAAAATGCATACCGGTTATGCAGCACCGGAGAGAATGGCGTTCGTACAGGGCCCATCTTATGTCCTAAAAAAAGTAAATGAGCGATGTCAATGTCCGTTAAAGTGTTCACGCTCTCCATATCATCTACGTCTACCCAACACATTTTGCCTTCTGTCTTTTTATCGAGCAGCGGCATCGTCTCTGCCGTTGCATAAGGAAGCATCGTATGAAGATTCACATCAGGCAGAAGGCTGTCTTCTTTTAAAAGCAAAACGTTTTTTAATGGAAAACGAGTGGCTTTACGAAAATCATAAAAACTCATTCCATGCGTAAGCACCATCTGTTGTTCTTGCAAGTTAAGGATATAAAATAAAGATTTCCTTTTATCTTGATTTGCCATGGGCTCCTCCTTTCAATGATCATTTTACACCATCTTACGTGTGATGCTCCTTTTGTGACAAGCATTTACCCTCCGGATGAGTTAGCGATCAGACTATAGTCTGAGGCAAAACCGTTCATAAGCTCGTTATGAGAAAGCCCGTACTCGCTTAAACTAAAGTCATGCAAGTGAGATTTAGTACGAAGGAGGGATAACACATTGTCAAATCAAGCAAAACGTAAACATCCTGTCCTAGGCATTGTGCTCACTGGAATGGGCATTCTCATTTTCCTAAGTGTACTTGGTCTGAACTTAGGCAACTTGATTCGCTTAGGGATCGCAGTACTCATTTTCTACTTCGCGTGGAATTTGTTTACGAAACGATCAAACGTAGGCGCAATTATTCTCACAGTGATTGGTAGCCTTATGCTGCTAAGCTCCCTTGATATTCTGATTGGTCTAGGCTTATCGGCATTGCTGATGTATTATGGCATGCGTTTGTACAAAAAAGGATTGATGATGATATTAACATCGTCGTTCCACCACAAGGCTTTGAACAACCCACTGTGAACTATTCATTTGACGCAGAGTTTGAAAAAACGATGAACGAAAAATCTACAAAACCATTCGGAGGGAAAAACTTATGATCTTTAAACGACTACGCGACATTACAAAAGCTGGTATCCATGATGGCATTGATAAACTCGAAAATCCTGTATCCTTACTTAATCAATACATTCGTGACCTTGAAGAAGAGATTGCAAAAGCACAAGAATCTGTCAGCAAGCATATGGCCATTGAAGATCGTTTTAAACAACAGCTAAACAACACGAAAACACTGATCGAAAAGCGCACCCAGCAAGCGCAAGCGGCTATGGAAGCCGGCGAAGAAGAACTCGCTCGCAAGGCCTTAACCGAGCGATATCACCACGAGCAAAAGATTGCTTCCTATGAAGATTATTATACGCAAGCAAAAGAACAAGTGAATGAATTACAAGCACAATTACGTGAACTTAACAATCAATACCAGGAATTAAAAGAACGCAAGCATGCCTTAATTGCTCGTGCGAATGCCGCAAAAACACAAGAACAAATGCTGACAGCGATGGAATCCTTCGATAAAGAAAGTGCTGTAAAAGGCTTTGCACGTATGGAAGAACGCATCAATGAAAAAGAATCACGTGTACGCGTGATGCGTCAACAGCAGCAATTTTCTTCCACATCACAACAAGTGGAGAACTTAGAAATGAAAAAGACCATTGATGACCAGCTCGCACAACTTAAAACTCCAACAACAGCACAAGAGGCGACTTCGTCAGAAAACGCCAGCTCCTCTTCCTGAGGAGCTGGATGTTTTGCAACAACGCTTCTTCCAAAGCAAAAATTGTAGTAGAATAAGCACAGCTTGTGTTTTTCTGTACGAAAGGGGGTTGGACCATGAAACATAAAAATCATTTATTTGGTTTGGTGATTTTAGTGCTCGGCATATCCATTTTGCTTAATATTCTTTTTGGTTTCAGCACTGCCGCCTTTTTTGGTCCAGCTTTGTTGCTGATTTTAGGGCTTTACTTCTATCAACAAGGCACTAAGCTTGTTGGCGGTATTTTATTTCTCGTCGGAATCATCGTCTTCTCAAGAGAATTTCTTCATATCGACATCGCTGGTTTTCTGATCGCATTGATCTTTATTTACACAGGATACCGGCTGCTCGTTGATCAGAAAAAACATAAGCGCCGTAAACAAAAAAAGCAAGAAGAGCCTGCATTTGAGCCGGATCTCGATAAAGAATTTGATCGTGAGTTTGAAGAGGCCATGGGGCAATATTCGTCCTCAAATACACACACCACAAATCATTCGGCTCATGACCAGACAGCAACAAACGATCATACGACCTTCACAATGTCGAGAAGCTCGTTAATTGGAGATTTTAAGCTCACTGATCAACGTTTTGAATTAAAGCATTCAAAATTCTCCAATGGCATCGGTGACATGACCATCGACTTATCGAAAGCGATTATTCTTCAAGAGCAGACGAATTTGCAGCTCAGTGGGATGATTGGCGATATTACGCTTTACGTTCCTTACGACTTGGATGTCTTCGTAGAAGCTTCTGTCACTGTTGGTGACCTCGAAGTCCTCGGCTATAAACAAGGAGGCATTAATCGAAAAGTCAAAGTGAAAAGCAACCGTTATGATTACTCAACAAAAAAGGTATACATCGACATTTCCCTTCTCGTTGGAGATGTATCAGTGAGGTACATTTAATGCAGCAGCAAAAAAGATTATCTAATACCCAATGGAAAATGGTTCGACATGGCATGTGGTTATCGGTCATCATTAGCACGATGACACTCCTTTTTCTCACATTGCTTGGGAAGCTCACATGGCCCTGGTGGGTGGAAGCGACCTTTTTAGGCATTCCTTATTCTTTTTTGTTGCTCGCTTTTTGTTCAATATTTGGAGCAGCTGCCGGATACATCATTGGCAACCTTTTAAAAAAGAGAATTGAATTATTTTCACAGAGCATACTTTCTCTGGAACGAGGCAACTTTACGAAACGCATTCCTGATATCGGCGATGATGAATTTGGAGATATGGCGAAACAATTAAATGCGATGGCTGAGCGAATCGAGTCGCAAATGGCATCTTTACAAAAGCTTTCCAACGAACGAGCGGAATGGAGTGAAGGAATGCGCCAAAAAGCGGTCAACGAAGAACGACAGCGGCTCGCTCGCGAGTTGCATGATGCAGTAAGTCAACAGTTATTTGCTATTTCCATGATGTCTTCTGCCTTAAAACAGACCATTCCGGAAGAGATCCCGGCAAAAAAACAAATTGAAGCCGTTGAGCACATGGCAGGAACGGCCCAATCAGAAATGAGAGCCTTGCTCCTTCATTTACGCCCTGCACATCTAGAAGGAAAAGGTCTTGTTCAAGGGCTTGAAGAACTGTTGCTCGAGCTTCAATCAAAGCAAGAGGTTGACATCTCGTGGGAAATGCAAACACCGACGGACATTCCCAAAGGTGTTGAAGATCATTTGTTCAGAGTTGCTCAAGAAGCTTTATCAAATATTCTTCGTCATAGCCAGGCCAATGCGATTGTTTTTAAGCTTACGACTGTACAAAAACAACTCCGAATTGAAATTGTTGATAATGGGATTGGCTTTGAAGTCGATCAACAAAAAACGTCCTCCTACGGGCTGAAAACGATGCAGGAGAGGATCAATGAAATCGGTGGCGTCTTAGCCATCCATTCAATCGTTGGTAAAGGCACAACTGTTCAAATGAAAGTCCCGTTATTCATCGAAAAGGAGAGCAGAGAACATGATTAACGTATTACTAGTCGATGACCATGAAATGGTGCGAATGGGTCTTGCTGCATATTTATCGACGCAGCATGATATCAAAGTGGTTGGTGAAGCTTCGAATGGACAAGAAGGAGTTGATATGGCTCTTTCGTTGAATCCTGATGTGATTCTGATGGACCTTGTCATGGAAGGGATGAATGGGATCGACGCAACAAAAGCCATTATCCAGCAGCAACCCGATGCTCGAATTATTGTGCTTACGAGCTTTATTGATGACGAAAAGGTGTATCCTGTGATCCAAGCTGGAGCCATGAGTTATTTGTTAAAAACATCAAAAGCATGGGATATTGCCCAAGCAATCCGTTCAACATTTCGCGGTGAAGGTGTCATGGAAACAAAGGTAACATCGAAAATGATTGAGCATATGCGAAATTCCAACCAAACACATCCCCACGATTCTTTAACGGGGCGAGAACTTGAAGTACTCAAATTAATTGCTGACGGTCAATCCAATCAAGATATTGCAGATTCTTTATCAATTACGATTAAAACAGTGAAAACGCACGTCAGTAGCATTTTTCAAAAGCTAGATGTATACGACCGAACACAGGCAGCCATCTACGCTATTCGAAATGATATCGTCGACAATTAAAAAAAGCCCCTGCCATAGGCAAGGACTTTTTTAATTACTGAGCGTTTGGAAAGACCCGTTGAATCATTTTGTTAAATTCTTCAAAGAATCCTTCGACCGGCTCTCCGTTCTCAACATCATCTGCGTAACCTTCAATACGGTCTAGAAAATCTGCATTTGCGGAGACATATACACGTTCTATGCTGTCATCTGCCTCCCGCACCTTATCTGCTACTTTTTTCTTCGTTTCTGAAGATACGGCGTCTTCGTTTCCATCTTGTAACTCTACACCGACATAAGCGTTGCGATTGGTCATGATGACCGTGGCATCTTCAACTTCTTCCAGATCTGTGACGCGCTCTGCAGCTTTATCAGCAATCTGCATAGGCTGATTTTCCATATTCATCTGCTGATTGGAGTCAGCCATTCTACGGACCCCTTGCTGCCCATCCATCGTATTATCGTAACGCATATTGTAACGATTGTTGTCATAACGGACTTGGCGCAACTCAGCGTCACTATTACGCTGCATGCTCTGTTCACCATTATCAGTCGTGCCATTTGCACAGCCTGTTAAAAGCGCGGCAGCTGCAGCACTGGATAGTACATAGTTTAAAATTCGTTTATTGTCCATGCGTCTCTTCCTTTCGTCTAAGGTTACGCTTTCTTAGCATGGACATTCTCACTGATTATATGCACACACATACAATTCCCTTTAACCGTAAATACTGTAAATCGGGAGGGATGCTTATGGGGCAAGAGTTCCTACTTATTTTACTACGAGTCATTACGATACTTCCCTTTTTGTGGCTTGTGATTTTATTTATGGGAAGACGTTCAATGCAACGCCTGCCTATCTTTGACTTCATGATTGTTTTAGCCATTGGTTCCATTGTTGGTGCCGATTTAGCTGACCCTGATATCGCCCATTGGCCGACCATCACGGCATTGTTTCTCGTTGCATTGCTACAAAAGGTTGTCGCGCTCAGTAAATGGCGGTGGCGGCGTTTTCGAAAAGTTGCTGGTTTTGAGCCACTTCTCGTCATCGTCAATGGAAAACTGTTGTACAAAAGACTGCAAGATATACAATACAACCCGGAAACGATATTAAGTATGCTCCGCGAGCAAGGGGTGTTCTCTGTTAGTGATGTAAAGCTTGGTTATATCGAGCCCACTGGAAGCTTGTCGGTCCTAAAGCAAACACCTGATGCGACGTTTAACCGCCAGTTATTGATTAAGCTATCCCCGTAGTTCCTACGGTTAGAAGCCTTATCGCTTCGTGTTTAAGATTTTGTCCTGCGTTAATATCTCGATTGTGATGTGTACCACAAGAGGGGCAATTCCACTCACGAAGGTTGAGATTCTTAACGTCTTTATTTTGGTAGCCACAGCACGAGCATAGTTGACTGGAAGCAAATGTTTTTGATACAGCAACGACTTGTTTGCCATACCATGTCGCTTTGTACTCCAGTATGGTTCTAAATTGTGACCATGATGCTTCACTGATGGCTTTAGCTAACTT
>NZ_JAALFC010000041.1 GCF_011058155.1 Litoribacterium kuwaitense
GAAGAGTATACTTATGCGCAAGCAAATGTTGAGCAAGCGAAGGCTGTAATTATTTTTGCCGATGACTCTATTCAGGATATCACTTTACGAGATGCAAAACGCTTTCGATTGCCTTGACTGTGGAGCGGATTGCGCCTGAAGTTCATACGACTGCAGAGGTGATGGTTCAGCATCATTTAGCCAACTTTTCTCATGTTCATGTGGACGACTTTCTCTTATCTCAAGACACCATTTCTCGCATGGCGGTTCGCTCGGCGATGGACCGAGGCATTAGTCAAGTGTACGCGCAACTCGTCAGCCGCACACAAGGGGAAGATGTATTCCAAATCAAGCCACATTCTAGCTGGAAGACTTACCGGGATGCCTTTACGCAATTGTTAGATCAAGGAGCCACGTTGATCGCAGACGGTGATTCTTTAGACATTAACCGGCGATTGGATGAAGCGATTTCCAAGGACGCGAGCTTGTTTATTATCTGTAATAAAGATACCTATGCTGAGTTGCTGGCGCAGATGAAATAGCCGGAGTAGAATGCAAATAGAAAACCGTAGCCATCTGAACTGCACCTCAAATTGTTAGATGATGTGTCCAACAATTGGGGTGCGGTTCAAGGCGACGGTTTTTTACTCAGTCATTAAGGTCATACATTTTCCCTTTGACTAGGTAAATGACATTTTCTGCGATATTGGTCGTATGATCGCCGATGCGCTCTAAATAGCGACTTATGAATGATAGCTGCGTGAGCTGTTGAATTAATTCAGGGCGCTCAGCCATCGTGCGCATTAACTCATTAATAAGCCGGCCATATGTATGATCTACCTCATCGTCGGCATCTGCAATACCGCGTGCAAGGACGACATCTTCATGATGGAAAGCATCAAGACTGTCAGTAAACATACTTGTGACCCGCTCAGCCATTGCTGGAATGTCATTTAAAGGTTTAAATAAAGGATCTTTTCCAATCAAAACGGTGGATTTTGCAATATTTACAGAAAGATCACCAATTCGTTCTATGTCAGAGGCAATTTTAACGGTCATCATCAATTTACGAAGGTCGGAAGCGAGTGGTTGTTGTTTTGCAATAAGCCAAATCGCTTTTTCATTAATGTCATCTTCCAACTGATTGATTTTTGGGTCATATTCGATGACTTGGATGGCGGATTCAACATTTTGATTTTTGAGCGCAGACATAGAGCGGCTCAAAGATTCCTTTGCCTTCATCCCCATTCTTAGCAGCATCGCATGAAGTTCAGCGAGATCGTCTTCAAAAGATTGTCTTAGACTCATAGATAGATTCCTCCCAATAAGAGAAGGGGCTTTGGGTTAACCAAAGCGCCCTGTAATGTAATCTTCAGTACGGTCATCTGCAGGATTTGAGAACAGCTGGCTTGTTTTGTCGAACTCAATCAGCTCTCCGTTTAAAAAGAAGGCCGTTTTATCTGAGATACGCGCAGCTTGCTGCATGTTATGCGTCACGATGACGATACTGTAGTCTTTTTTCAATTCCTGGACAAGGTCTTCAATTTTAAGTGTTGAAATAGGGTCTAATGCGGACGTTGGTTCATCCATTAAGATTACATCGGGCTCAATCGCTAGACAACGGGCAATACAAATACGCTGCTGTTGTCCACCGGAAAGGCCAAATGCATTTTCTTTTAAACGGTCTTTCACTTCATCCCAAATCGCTGCCCCACGAAGGCTTTTTTCAACGACTTCATCAAGAACCTTTTTATTTCGGATGCCATGAATTCTTGGACCATAAGCCACGTTATCATAAATAGATTTTGGAAACGGATTTGGCTTTTGGAAGACCATGCCGACTTTTGTACGCAATGTTTCAACGTTATATTTACGGTCGAGTGTGTTGACGCCGCGATATTTAATTGAACCAGATACACGCACTGAAGGAATGAGCTCAATCATACGATTTAATGATTTAATGAAAGTGGATTTACCACAGCCAGAAGGTCCGATAATGGCTGTAACTTGTCTTTCACCGATGGATAAATCAATATTTTTAAGTGCCTGGTCATTTCCGTACCAAAGATTGAAATTGTTGACCTCATACACATTTTGCGCGGCTTCGACTTGCTCGTTGGTTTGTAATGGCTCGTTTTCCTTTGGGGTAGGCTTCAACTCTATTGACATAAAGAGCACACTCCTTAGTATCGTTTTGTAAATTTATTCCGAATTAACACGGCAATGGAGTTCATGATGAGCAACATGCCAAGGAGTAGAATGATCCCAGCTGCCGCAATATCATGGAATTCGGCTTGTGGGCGACCGGTCCAGTTATAAATCTGAATTGGCATCGCCGTAAATCCAGACCAGATATTTTCAGGAACAAAGGCGACAAAGGTGAAAGCGCCAATCATAATAATCGGTGCAGTCTCTCCGATGGCTCGTGAAAGCGCAAGAATGCTTCCTGTTAAAATCCCCGGAATCGCCGCCGGAAGCACAACCCTTAAGATCGTTTGCCACTTCGTAGCTCCAAGTCCGTAAGATGCTTCTTGAACTTCGTTGGGCACTGACCGAATGGCTTCTTGTGACGCCACAACGATGACTGGAAGGATCAGTAAGCTTAACGTTAATCCACCAGCAAGTACACTTTGCCCCATTTCAAATAAACGAACGAAGACGGTTAAGCCTAGAAGTCCGAAAACGATCGATGGAACACCGGCTAAGTTAGAAATATTTGTTTGAATAAAGGCGGTAAAACGATTCTGTTTAGCGTACATTTCAAGATACATCGCTGTCGCGACACCTAAGATGACAGATACAGGCGCAGTGATCAGCATGAGCCAAAATGTACCTAAAAGAGGGGCTTTCATTCCGGATTCCTCAGGTTTCCTTGAGGCAAATTCAGTGAAAAATTGCCATGAGAGGTGAGGAGCCCCTTGCGTAATGACTCGATAGAAAAGAATTGTCAAGACAATGAGACCGAATAATGTACATGCGAAAAATAGATATTTTGACAGTTTATTTCTAAGGAGGCGGCTCCCGGTGCGTTTTTCAATCTCATTTTGATTAATGAGTGCCATTTTAGTAGCCCTCCCTGAAACGTTTTGAAATATATTGGGCAGCAAGGTTCATAATGAGTGTGAAGATAAATAGTGTAATTCCCACAGCGTAAATACTAAAGTAGATGGTTGAACCATACGAAATATCTCCGAGACTCGCTTGAACAATAAATGCTGTCATCGTTTGAATAGATTCACTTGGATCGAAGGTCAGTTTAGGTGATGACCCGCCTGCAATACTTACGATCATTGTTTCTCCAATCGCCCGTGATACAGCTAGGACGAAAGAAGCGATGATGCCAGACAGCGCGGCAGGAACAACGACCTTTAGTGCGACCTCTAAACGTGTCGCCCCTAAAGCTAATGCTCCCTCACGAATGGAGTTTGGTACGGCGCTCATCGCATCCTCTGATAGGGACGCAACCATTGGAATAATCATAATTCCGACGACAATTCCTGGGCTAAGCGCATTAAAGAATGGCAAGTCAGGAATGATACTTTGCAATAACGGAGTGACAAAAGTCAATGCAAAAAAACCGTACACAATCGTAGGAATCCCAGCTAAAACTTCAAGAACAGGTTTAATTACACGGCGTACAGCATCACTTGCATATTCACTTAAGTAAATGGCTGTAGCCAAGCCGAGTGGAATCGCAACAATCATAGCGATGACTGCGACGAGCAATGTCCCTGAAAGTAAAGCGAGAATCCCATATTCTGGATCTGCTTCAAAAAAAGGATACCAGTTTGTCCCTGTGATAAAGGATAAAAAGTCGACTTGTTGAAAAAAACGAACGGTTTCAGTGAGTAGAGTTAAGATTATGCCAACGGTGGTCAAAACAGAGATTACAGCAGCGAGCCATAATAGGACTGGTATTCCACGTTCAACTAATTGGCCGCCCCAATTACTTTTACTTTTCTTACGTTCAATCATTTGTGCAATTGATTCTTTCTTCGGGATAGTGCTCATAGGCTACCGCCCCCTTTACATGACATCACAGCAAATGGTGAAGTTGACTCCACCATCTGCTGTGTAATTTTGTATTCACTTGTGCTCTTATTGACCAGCGATCTCGTCAACTTTTTCAATAGCAGTGTCATATTCTTCGTCTGGAAGGCCGACATAGCCAACTTCACCAGCAAGCGTTTTTGCATTGCCAAGCGCAAACTTTACGTAGTCAAGCACTTGTGGCTTTTCTTGCAAGGAAGAGTTTTTCACATAGAAGAATAGTGGGCGAGACAATGGGTTGTAGTCACCACTGCGAATTGTATCTTCACTTGGCTCAACAGCCTCACCAGCTTCGTTTACAATAGGAACAACTTTCAAGTTATCACTGTTTTCGATGTAGTAAGCATATCCGAAATAACCGATTGCGTTTTTGTTTCCAATAACACCTTGGACAAGTGTATTGTCGTCTTCAGAAAGAACAGCATCCTTACGCATAGGGTTTTCTTCTAAAATCACTTCATTCCAGTAGTCGTATGTACCGGAATCAGTACCAGGGCTATAAAATTCAATTGGCTCTTCTGGGAAACCTTCACGGACGTCAGCCCATGTTGTTGCTCCATCAGCAAGCCACATTGTTTGCAATTCTTCTACAGATAGTTGGTCAACCCAGTCGTTTTCGTTGTTCACAACAACTGAAAGACCGTCATAAGCAATTTCAAATTCTGTGTATTCAATGCCTGCTTCTTCTAGCGCAGCAATCTCTTCTTCTTTAATTGGACGAGAAGCGTTGGAAATGTCAGTTTCGCCGTTAATAAACTTTTCAAAACCGCCACCAGAGCCAGAAACACCGATTGGTGCTTGAACGTCAGGATTTTCCTTTGCATACTCTTCAGAAACAGCTTCCATAATCGGGAAGACTGTTGATGAACCATCAATGGCTACTTCGCCAGAGATACTTGCCGCAGCGTCGTCTTCAGACTCATCCGTAGCTTCTTCCTCACTAGCATCTTCTTCAGTTGCTTCTGTGTCATTACTACCCTCAGCATTTGATGCGTCACTGCCACCATCGCCATTACCACAAGCAGCTAGAATCATCAATAAAAAAGCGGCAAACACTAGAGCCAATCGTTTCATCGTTTGAATCCCCCTAATATCATCCAAATTTCCTACGCACTCAATATAACAATCGTTTGTTAATGAATTACGAACCGAATGTAAAGTTTGTGTAAATTGGAATGAAGGAAACTTCTGAAAACAAGCTAGTGGGAGCAGAAAAGCCTTATCTATTTTTGACAAAGACAGCTCATAAATAGGGGCCTGCCAATAAAAATGGTCACTTTTGTGATCTTTCCGCTGATGCTCGTTAGATGTTTTGCTTTTGCACTAGAGAGTCCATTTATAGTAGATGTTTCCATTAAAAAAAGTATAGACAACATCACGTAGAAAGACGTTGTCTACACTATTTGGGTCATTTTTCTATTTTTTAAAACGTTTTGGCACCCAGTCTAAGATTAGTATTTTCCCGAGTAACTTGAGATTAAAGACTGGTCTCGGAGGCAAGTGGCAAGCTTTATCGGTATGGGTAAGGAGCCCCATCACAATGGAAGGGAACAAAGTACACGGATCAGCTATCAATAACTGACAAAGGCGAACTTCCCGCTTCACCTTTTAAGAGCGTTAAGTAGAACTTGCTGTTTTCCATATCGGTTGTCCGTCAAAGGACAACGATAGCCCGACTTCAAACATGCGCCTCCAAGGCATATAAACGTTAAAAAGAGTAAATTCATTTCGGAAAGATACAGGTAAATACTGCTCAGTAAAATGGGTGAGCTTTTCATAGATTAAACTTTCGATTTCAGGCTGAATTTGTGAAACATCAAAATATGTCGCTGGTTTTTCTGGAAGGACATGTGCAGTGAGGTCTTGGCGGATCAAGGCTTGATATCCCCAATCTTCCAACCATCTATAAAAGAGAAACGCTCTACTGTAATGTTGTCGTTCGGGAAAGTGTTTTTTAGCATATGAATCTATGATCGCATGAGCAATGACTGTACCTAACGTATTTCCGGACGTGTTCCAGCCGGCGTAAGCAGAGAGGGAAGGCAATAGATTTTTTTCGACAGCAGTCGCATCAGCTGGTGATCACTGCCATTCAAAGTCGCTACATCAGCAATGGCAACATGACGTCCTTTGTTAAGGTGGCGTTCAAGCGAGTGGATGAATGATCGGATATTTACTTCGGAAAAGTATGAACGATCCCTTTTGTGAAGTACTCCAGGGCCAGACATTCGTTCTTGGCCAGCGCCAGGTGCATGAACGAGCAGATGAATGTCAGCGGAGTCTTCATTCGTTGTCATATAGGCATGGGCGGTGGTCAGCTGTGCTTTTATACTTTCATTGAGCGATCGATCTTCTAACGCTGGAATGATCGTTGGACCTAATGTTGATGAATATTCAAGAAAGAAGTCAGGGGTATAACCCTTCACCTCGGAAAAACGCGCGCGAATAAAATACAGCCTGCTTCGTCTGCGCCTGGGTGAATCGCTGTGCGTTCCAGTACATCTAGCTGGTCCATATGCAGAAGAAGTTCACGTTGCTCTTGCGAAGAAAATCCGTACTCTGAATGATCATCTAATGGTACAAAAAGATAATTAATCGTATCTTGCTCGAGAAGATGAACGGCCTCTTTGTTTAATGTTGCATTGACACGCCTGCGGTTTGTAAAGTCATGCAGTACGTTATCTGGAAGCCGAGCTTGTACATTGGCTAATTGCGTTTTCTCTGTGTCAGTCAACGAATGATGCGTGTTTTTGTCTGTCAGCCAGCCGTAGAGATGTAAATCCGCTCCATGAGTTTCGTAATAGTCCGGCTCTTCGTCATTACTGTTGTAGGATGGGCAACGCATAATAAGGTGAAAGGCATCAATTTTGAGTTGTGGGTTTATTTTCTTGAGCTTAGATAAAACGCTTAATCTTTCAAGACCTTCGTCAACAGATAGATCGTGGAGGCGGGAAGGGACGATACCTCCATAAATGAGCATATCTAATGAAACAATAAGGCGATCTGCTGAGGAGCAGTGTTTTATAAGCCATTGATGGAGTTGTTTAGTATCAGCTGGCCGTTTCTTCTGACCAAGAAGCGAAGGGCTAGGTACCTTTAAGTCAATATCCGTCATTGAGGCGAGCATTTGCGGATAAGCGAAATTGCACGGTCGTTCATCTAGGGGAACGTATACGACTGTTGTCATCGATGTTACCTCCTATATAGTTTTGAAATTTTTGTATCATTAATGACTTAAATTGTGAACATGATTTCTTAACTCATTTTAACCTTTAAGTTCAATATTGGTAAATAAATATAGGATATTTTCTCCTAATAAAAAGGGATAAAGGAATTTTTGTTTGCATAAATTTTTTAAAATGATAGAGTTTTGAAAGAGAATGTTCACATCATTTTACCGTTATTAAAAGGAGGAAAAGATTTAAATGAAATCTTTGGTGTTTAAGAAGCGGGTCATGGTGGTTATGTTATTCGTGTTAATCCTTAGCGCATGTTCTTCAGGAGGTAAGCCAGAAGGCTCGGCAAAGACGGCTACGGGAGAAAATGACAAATTGAATGAGCGAGAGATTACTTTTATGACGATTTCATTGAGCCCTGCATTTGACGAATATCTGCAACAAATGATTGACGAGTATGAGGCAGCAAATGAAGGTGTAACGATCGAATGGCGCGATGTTCCAATGGACCAAGTCGAGCAGATGGTGATGACGAGGGCATCTAGTGGAGACTTGCCTGATGTGATGAACTTAAACACGCTTTATTTAAAAAAGCTCGCTGGACTAGGTGCTTTAGTCAATATGGATGAAGCGGCTGCGGATGCAAAAGAGGACTATTTTACAGGCCTTTGGCAATCTGGATCGGTAGGTGACGCCAATTATGCAATTCCATGGTATGTCACAACAGGTGGTTTTTTATATAATGAAGACATTTTGAACGAAGCCGGTTTTGAAGAGCCGCCGAGCACGTTTGAGGAAGCTTGGGAGTATTCCGAAGTGATCTATGAAAAGACAGGTGCTTACGGTGAAGTGATTGAGCCGAAAATTAACAAGATGATGAGTTTGCATGGAATCTCTATTCTTAATGAGGATACAACTGCAGCTGAATTAAATACACCTGAAGCCGTTGAATTATGGACAAAGCTTAAAGACAAGTATGATCAAGGTTTAGTCCCGAAAAACATTCTGCTTGGACAGATGCCAATTCCGGAAATGTATGCGCAAGAGAAAGTCGCTTTTTGGTCTACCGGACCGCAGTTATTTAGACAAGTGAAGGACTTATCTCCTGACGTGTACGAACAGTCAGATGCGGCTCCTGCGCTTGTGAGTGATGCAAACTTACAATACGCAGCGATTATGAACCTCGCTGTTCCTAAGCAAAGTGAACATGTTGATTTAGCTGTTGACTTCGCCCTTTTCGTCACGAATGCCCAAAACCAATTGGCTTTCTCTAAAGAAGCGAATACACTTCCGTCGGTCAGAGAAGCCGCGCAGGATGAATACTTTACGAAGGGTGAGGATAGTGACGACCCAGCAGAGCGCGGAAATTTCTTTGCTGCTCAGCAACTTGAGATTGCGCAAGATATAACAATTCCACACGAAAAAGCCGGTGAAATTAATGATGCACTCACAGAGTCATTTCAAGAAATGTTAATCAATGACGGCGAGCCTGAGCAAACACTTGCCGATTTAGAGGCTGAAATTAATGGTATTTTACAAGACTAATGTTTTAAGCAGATTAAGAGGAGCTGCCAGGGCAAAGAGGCATGCGGTTGAATGATCCCAATGCCCCTGTTTTTCGAGTCAATATTGCTTGCTGCAATTAGTCTCACCTGCAGGGAACATTTGTCACAAAGACACGTGCAGGTGCGGTGAATGCGCCTATCTCGGTCAAGGTCGTTTGGTTGCGCTTGAGCAACAATTTTATCGATGGTGGGAGATTAAAGTGTTGTAAAAGAATAACTGCAAAATACAAAGACACTATGGACCCGTTGTTTGCCAAACCGGTCATGGTGTTTTTTAAATTAAACGAAGAACAATGATTGACTAGATCATTTCGTACGTTTTATGAGTCATCGTTGTGGTTGTTGGCTATTTTATTTCATTTACAAATTTAAGAACAGACAATGTTTAGCAAGTTCATTTTTGTGTTTGGATTTTTTCTCCGTGTAATTAAATAATAAAGGAATATTTATTTACATATATATAATTTAGTGGTAGAGTTTTGTTAAGAAAAAATGCTCAATTCAGATTTATTCGTTTTCATGGTTGGATTGCTGTATAGTTTATATTAATGACAAAGGGGGATGTAAAGATGCAAGCCTTAAATGAAAGAAAGTGGTTTGTGCTTTGGGCAGTTTTCGTCTTGTTCCTCGCTGCGTGCTCATCAGATAGCTCGTCAGGAGGCTCGTCCGAAGAATCAGCGGGCGGCTCACAAGAAGCGAGTGAGTCGCCAGGCGAAAGAACAATTTCCTTTATGACCATTGCTCTAAGTCCAACATTTGACGAGTATTTTCAAAATATTATTGAAGAATTTGAAGCGGCAAATGAAGGTGTAACGGTTGAGTGGCGCGATGTACCATATGATCAAGTTGAACAGCTTGTGATGACGAGGGCTTCAAGTGGAGATATACCTGATGTTATTAATTTGAACACATTGTTTCTGAAGAAGCTAGCCGGACTCGGCGCACTTGTCAATATGGATGAAGCAGCTGCAGATGCGAAAGACGATTATTTTGAAGGCATTTGGCAATCTGGATCTGTAGGTGACGCGAATTTTGCCGTCCCGTGGTATGTATCTACAAGTGGATTGTTGTATAACGAAGAATTGTTAGCCGCAGCTGGCTTTGATGAGCCGCCGGCAACGTTAGAGGAATCATGGGAATATTCCAAAGTGATTTATGAAGAAACTGGGGCTTATGGACGGGTGCTCACGCCGACGATGCACACGCTATTAGGTTTGCATGGCATTTCGATACTGAATGAGGATAATACGGCGGCTGCGCTCAATACGCCTGAAACCGTCGAGCTTTGGACGATGCTGAAGGAGCAATATGACCAAGGTCTTATACCTAAAGGGATTTTACTTGATCAAATGCCTGTCCCAGAGATGTATGCTCAAGAGAAAGCAGCGTTTTGGACAACAGGTCCACAGCTTTTCAGACAGGTGAAAGATCTTGCTCCGCAAGTGTATGAAAAATCGAACGCTGCACCAGCGCTCGTAGGCGACGCCAATATTCAAAATGCATCAATTATGAACCTTGCCGTTCCTAAGCAAAGCGAACATGTTGATTTAGCAGTTGAGTTTGCTTTATTCGTCACGAATGCAGAAAACCAGTTGGCATTTTCTGAAGAAGCGAATGTCCTGCCATCTGTGAAGGCTGCCGCGGAAGATGAATATTTTCAGCAAGGTGAGGATAGTGACGATCCGGCAAAACGCGGAAATTTCTATGCTGCACAGCAGCTTGAGCTAGCACAGGACATGACGATTCCGCATGAAAATGCTGGTGAGATTACAGAAGCGATCAACAAATCCTTTCAAGGCTTGTTAATTAATGATGGCGATCCGGAGCAAGCGATTGCTGACTTAGAAGCACAAATAAATGCGTTGCTGCAAGAATAATGAAGCCGGATGAGGTGGAGGAGGTGCAAAACAAATGTACAAAACGAGGCATGCTGTCTTATTTCTTACGATCCCAATGCTCCTGTTTCTTGTGTTTACACTGCTCCCGGCGGTTGGCGCCCTCGGTTTAAGTTTTACAAATTACAATGTTTTTGCGCCGCTCGAATGGGTTGGAATTGATAATTATGTAGAGGTGCTCCAGGATGAGGAATTCTGGAGCGCGCTTGGCGTCACCGTTTACTTTTGGCTGCTTGTGACCCCTATTCTTGTTATTTTTCCAATTTTTGTTGCAGTCCTTGCCAATCAAAAGGTTAAAGGCATCCGGATCTTTCGCCTTGTTTTTTACTTTCCGGTGCTCGTCTCTGTCGTCGTAACCGCGATTTTATGGCGCTGGATGTTCAACGTTGACGGCATTCTCAACTATTTTCTGGGCTTTTTTGGCTTGCCGCAGTTTGAATGGTTGACGAGTCCTGAAATGGTCGTTCCTAGTATGGCTTTGGTTACCATTTGGTCAGGATTTGGGTATTACACCCTCTTTTATTTGGCAGGACTTCAATCGATCCCAAAGGATTTATATGAGGCTGCGGACCTTGATGGAGCGGGCTTTTTTCAAAAACACTTTCTAATCACCATTCCTTTGCTTCGCCCGGTTATTTTCTTTGTCGCTGTCATCTCAACGATGGGTGCGTTTAAAGAATTTACCTTAATGTTAACGATGACGGATGGTGGACCTCTTGGTGCCTCGACGACGGTCGTTCTACTCGTCTTTAAGGAGGCCTTTCAAAATCTAAATATGGGGTATGCGAGCTCGATGTCGTTTATTTTATTCTTGTTTATTTTAATCTTGACGTTGATTAATCAAAAGCTCATAGATCGTAATCCGGATCGATAAGGGAAGGAGGTAAAAGTGTGAGAGAAGTTCGTGTAGATCGGGGCGTATCAACAAAGCGTAAGTCATGGAATAAACGTAATCTTACACAATTTGGTAGTGTTTATTTCTTTCTGTTTTTTCTTGCCTCTTTTACGATTATACCGTTTTTATGGACAGTTTCGATTTCGTTTAAAGCGAGCAGTGACCCGATTTTTTCTATGCCTCCGCAGCTTCTTCCGGAAAATGCGACATGGAGCAATTATCTTGAGGTATGGAGCGTTGTCCCAATACCGACGTATATTATGAACAGTTTAATTTTGACTTTTTTCGGTGTGCTGCTTCCCTTAATTACGTCTTCAGCGGCAGCTTTTCCGTTAGCAAGAATGCGTTTTAAAGGACGTCATTTCTTATTTATACTCATTTTAGCGACGATGATGATTCCAAACGAAGTGACGATGATCCCGGTCTACTTAGTGATCAATGCACTAGGTATGATGGACTCGTTTACGGGTGTCATCTTGCCGGGGGCTTTAACACCATTTGGTATTTTCTTAATGAGGCAGGCATTTGTAAATATTCCGCGTGAAATTGAAGAGTCGGCGATCATCGATGGTGCAAACGTTTGGCAAATTTTCTGGCGCATTTTACTCCCAATGGTTAAACCGATGCTTGGTACATTAGCGATTCTTTCATTTATAGGTGCCTGGAATAGCTTCCTATGGCCATTGCTAATTTTACAAGATCAATCGATGTATCCACTTACCGTAGGGCTGTATAAGCTACAGGGAACGTTTGTGACGAATACACGCCTTGTGGCTGCAGGGGCGATGATTGCTCTCATCCCTGTCATTATCGTGTTTGTTGCCTTGCAGCGTAGTTTTATCGATGCGGCGATCTCAAGCTCTGTCAAAGGATAATTTAAAAATTTTAAGACACCATGACCTATTGGACTTTTGTCCAAACGGCCATGGTGTTTTTTTAACGGCCCACTTCTATTAAAAAAAGTGAAATATAATTTCATATATAAAGGGAATTGAATTGATTTTATATTTCTTTTTATCATATACTTACATTATATAGGTATTTTATGTACAGGAGTGAGTGCATTGACAATGAGACAACTGCAAACAGAGCGAAGGAATGAAGCGTCGACGAATTTAGATGCAATGAATGTTCTGGATATTCTGAGTTTAATGAATGAGGAGGATGAAAAAGTAGCTTTGCATGTGAAGCAATCGCTACCTCAAATCGCAAAACTAATTCAGCTAGCCGTACCTAAATTACGCCACGACGGACGACTGATTTATATTGGTGCTGGGACGAGCGGCCGTTTAGGTGTTTTAGATGCAGTAGAATGTCCGCCCACCTTTGGCGTCTCATCCTCTAAAGTGGTTGGTCTGATTGCAGGCGGAGAGGGTGCTTTTAGTCAAGCTGAGGAAGGCGCGGAGGATTCGCGGTCGATGGGTGCACAAGATTTAAGCAAGATCCAGTTAAATGAGCAGGATGTTGTCGTCGGGATCGCGGCAAGCGGACGCACACCTTACGTACTTGGAGCGTTAGAGCATGCGAATAAAGTAGGTGCTCTAACGGCAAGCCTTTCGTGTAACTGCAATGCTGTGATGAGCGAAATGGCTGATGTTGCTATTGAAGTGCCTACAGGGAGTGAGGTCCTTTCTGGCTCCACTCGTTTAAAAGCAGGGAGCGCACAAAAAATGGTGCTAAATATGATTTCAACAGCAACAATGGTTGGATTAGGAAAAGTTTATCAAAACCTCATGGTCGATATGAAAGTAACGAATGAAAAACTTGAAATGCGTGGTAAGAATATCATCGTCGAAGCGACCGGAGTCTCTTTCTCTGTCGCTGAAGAATTTTTTAATAAAGCGGGAGGGCATGTGAAAACAGCCATTGTCATGATTTTAGCTGACCTCCCTGTTGACGAGGCAAAGCTGCGACTCCATGAGGCGCAAGGGGTCGTTCGTCAAGCTGTGTCGGCAAAAGAGTAATTTGCCAATGTTTTATTTCAAGACATTATTTTTTTGCGTGTTTCGCCAATGGCTAGGTGTGTGTCCGGTATATTTTTTGAAAACAGTAGCAAAATGTTGGCTTGTTTTAAAACCAAGGTCATAAGCAAGCTGCGTAATGGAAATTTGATTCGATGAAAGTTGGCGACAAGCGTCGTCAATTTTTAGACGGTCGACAAAAGCTGTCGGAGACTGGCCGTACATGCTACGGAATAAACGATAAGTGTGAGACTCACTAACCCCGAGCTCTTTGGCAATTTTTTTAACTGGCCATCGTTGATCGGGATTTTTTTAATGTGTTCTGCAAGTTCCACCATCGCTTCATAAAGGTCTGCTGGAATGTCATGTGAGTTGCTCGGCTGAAGCAGTTGAAAAAGAATGGTCAAAATGCTATGGCGAATATAAATTTCTGATAAAGGATGACGCTCTTCCAGGGAATGGCGCATTTTTCTAAACGTTTCACTAAGACTTGGGTCAACGGACACAATCCGTGGCAACTGATGAAGTGCTTGTTGTAAAGCAATCTTTTCATCGCCTTTAATATTTAGCCATTGATGGAAACGGGAGGGGTCAGTCATAATGAGCCACCAAATCGTACATGGCTCAATGTGATTCATACGCGCGCGGTGCCATTCGTTTGGACGTGTATGAAAAATTTGACCTGTTCGGGAAGTGTACGAATGTTGATCCACTTCCCATGACGATTGACCTCTTTCCATATAAACAAATTCAAAGCATTGCTCATGCAAATGGTCTGAAAGTTGAAGAGCTTCTGTCAGATGATCGTAGCCGAGCATAATCAGTTCAGGAACACCTTGAAGCTGTGGGTGTTCATCTATGCCAAACGTCCAGCGCATATAGTCTGTTTTTTTTCGCATCATTACAATCACCTCTAAGAAGATGTTTCAATAATTATCAATGTTTCTAATCCTACTTGAAAGGAATGAGGAAGTAAAGGGGGGGGATTCCCCTGTACAATGTGACTTGTAAATAAACAAATCATTTAGGAGTGATTGAATGGGCGTAATTGATTATCAAGTGACAGCAGAAGATAAAGCAATCTTTGATAGAGATGGCTACTGGATTAGTCCTAAGCTGATAGATGATGAGACGATCGAACGTTTGCGTAAAGCGCATGATCGCATCTGGGACAGAGATTTTGATGGTGACGGCTTTTCGATGAATCCGCTTCCACCGAAAAAGAAGTTGGCGATTCGCAAATGTGAAAATGGTTGGTGGATCAATGACGAAGTACACGCTTTTGTCACGGATGAAAACCTTGGTAAAATTGCAGCAGATATATTAGGTGAAGATGAGATTCGTCTCTGGCACGACCAAGTCATTTATAAGCCTGGCTCTGCCGGTGAGGACACGAATTTAGGCAATGTCGGTTGGCATCAAGACTATGGCTATTGGCGTTGCACGAGCACGACGAACATGGTGACCGTGTGGGTAGCGCTCCAAGACACTGTCGTGGAAAATGGTGCGATGAAGACGATCCTCGGTTCTCATAAGTGGGGCGAAGTGGAAGGAAGCGACACCTTCTTTGAGCAAGACATGGAGAAGCTGAGGGAAAAATTTGCGCAGCAAGACTGGGTTGAAGAGCCGTGCATTTTAAAAGCCGGTCAAGCAAGCTTTCACCATTCATTAACGTTCCATGGATCTGGTCCAAACGTAACATCAGACCCGCGCCTGTCTATCGTAGCTCATTTAATGCCTGGACATACGAGCTATCATAAAGGACGCGCAAATCATGACAATATTAAATTCCTCGGACCTCGTCCATATAATGGGCAGCCGTTTAACAATGAATACTTTCCTCTTTTATATAGCAAAAAAGGGTAATGTAAGCCCTGTTTGACGATTTTATGCTTAAGTAGAGTATCATGACTGGACTGATGGTTGTAGGCAGGGGAAGACAAAAGTGACGGATGGGCGTTGATCTGCTTTTTGGTAAACGCTCTCATCCGTCACTTGTTCGCCTGCTTAGTCATTTGCCTACGTTGAGAAGCGTATCCAAACCAGGCCAAACGTTGAGACAATTCAAATGTTTTTCAAAAAAAGTAACAAATACTAGAGTGTTTGTTTCCACGGGCAAAAAATAATGCTTGTCATTGTAAGCGATTACCAAAGGGTTATGAACAACGTGCACGAAGTACATAAAGTGACAAATATAAATAAAAGAAAGGAATGTGATGGATGGCTAGAATCGAAAGTAGTGACCGTACTTATGAAGCAGACCCGCGCTGGGCAAAGCTGCCTGAAGGTATTTCTTTTGGGTATACACATGGTGTTGTCGTTGACGAAGAGGACAATGTTTACGTGTTTCATACGAATAGTCCCTCTGTTGTAAAATTTAACGAAAAAGGAGAGTATCTCTCGTCATGGGGGGAGCAATTTGGCGAGGCGCATGGCTTTTATTTACATAAAGAAGCAGACGGTGAGTACCTGTATTTAACAGATGTCGCAAAAGGAAATGTGATGAAAACAACCTTAGATGGTGAAACGGTGTTGGAATTGGAGACGCCCAATCTTCCCGAGGTTTACGATGAAGATCACGAATATAGACCGACAGATGTTGCGGTTGCTCCGAATGGGGACATTTATGTAGCGGATGGGTACGGTCAAAATTATGTACATCGATACGACGCCAATGGCCATTACATGAGCTCTTTCGGTGGCTTAGGAAGTGAGCCTGGTCAGCTGGCATGTCCACACGGTATTTCGGTGAATCTTAGAGCAGAAGAGCCTGAATTGTATGTAGCGGACCGTTCAAATCACCGTATTCAAGTGTTTACTTTGGACGGTGAGCATAAGCGTTTTATTGAAGAGAATATGGATATGCCTTGTAGCTTTTATTTCTTTGACGGTGAGGTTTATTTTCCAGACTTGAACAGTCGTGTAACCGTTTTTGATCAGCATGATCGCTTGGTGACCCATTTAGGGGAAGATCAGCAAGCATACAAGCAAGAAGGGTGGCCGAATCTTCCTGAAAGTTATTTCAGAGACAATCGCTTTAGCTCACCTCACGGGGTATGTGTCGACTCCAAAGGCAATGTTTACGTTGCTGAATGGACCGTTCATGGCAGGGTGACAAAGCTGACGAAGCAATTAGAAATCTAGAGGAAAGTTTTTAAAAACACAAGTTCGAGAATTTTTTCTCTGCTTGTGTTTTTCTATGATATGTTCTCAAATTGCCAAACCTACTATCTTTAAACATCCGAAATAAACTTTGTCTAAACCATCACAACATAAATTTCGATACGATCGACAGTTCATAGCAGATTGTGTACATAAGCAAACGATATTTTTCTTTCACCATGATTTCCACAGAAACGACTTAATATCTCGCTTGAAGTGAACGGTTCTCATTTTCCATAGAAAAAAGCAACCTTTCGTCTTCATGAGCGTGTAGATGTCCGATGATTAACAATTTATTTATTATAAAATTTTACGCATAGGAGTTCTCAGTTCTTTTTTTGTATTTTTATCGATCAACCTCATGGAATCGTTAGAGGTCATTCGATAACTATACAGCAAAATATTTAGGCTATACCTTCATCTTCATTGGGAACAGGGGCACGATACTACGGTTTTTAAAGTTTATTGGTGAGCAAAAAGTACGTTAACACAGAATTTGGTAGACATAGTAATCGAAGGGCATGCGATGTTGAAAGAAGACGCCCAATATGGAACATATTGGGCAGTTAAGAGCAGTAAGTGAAATCAGAGATGACGCGAATGAGGATGTCCGTTCGCAGGGTAAAAAATATTTGGCCCGGCGATGAAAAAGCGGACTTCTCCTTGAGACACATCTTTTATGGAGGGATAACAGTTACTTTTTATATACGAGTGGGTTTAATGGGCTCGCAACGAGATCACCAGGCGAACATCCAGGAATCCAATTTTTTAAATCAGAATCTCTGGCTTTGCTATCTGGCTGAGCAACACGCGCACCATCGGCAACATAGATAATCGTTATGATTTTTCGCATGTGATCTGTAGGGTTTCCTGGAGCACTGTGTATGGTCCATCCAGCATGGAAGGTAGCATCCCCCGCCGACATTGCGCCATAGTTTTCGACGGGGATTTGCTTGCCCTCAATGTATTGTTTTAAAGTATTATGGGATTCATCGGAGATTTGTTGTTTGCTGATAAATCCATGTTTGTGAGTTCCAGAAGCAAATGTCATTGTTCCGACCTCTTGAGAAATTGGTTCGAGGGGCATCCACATAGTGATCGTATTTGGTGTGTCAAGCGGCCAATAAATTTGATCCTGATGCCAAGGAGTATGACCACCCCCTGGCTCTTTATATAGAGCTTGATCGTGATAAATACGAACACCATCAACTCCCATTAAATCAGCAGCAATTTTTGCAAAACGTTTAGCTAGTACAAATTGTTTTATTTCGGAGCTCTTAACCCATAGGTTTCCTATTTGTATAAAAGCTTTGCCGTAAGTATCACGTTTGGTCACTGGTTGGCTATGAGTATTTAATTCCATCACTTTGTCTGTAATCACTTTTTCATATTGTTTAATTTCGTAATCCGTTGCGACATTCTTTAAATAGATATGGCCTTTCTCTTGGTAGAGTACCTTTTGTTCTTGTGTTAATGTGTAATATTCTTCTAGGTTAGGTAAAATAGAGCGATTGTTTTTCATTTGTTTTCCTCCTATACTTTTGTGAACTTCAAATAAATTTTAATGAAACATAAGCAAGTTGTCTTTGTTGATTTGTAGATTGTTATTGTCAAAAACAACTTTTTTTGCAAATGAAATATGTAAAAAGTTGCAGAAGATGAAGGAGATAGAAATTATGAATTTTACAGAAGTAGTCAAAAGAAATCCTGTGACTCCCTATGTCAGAGAATGTGATTTTGCTATTAGAAATCCGTGGTCTATGTCGGAACGTCGTTTACTAGACTATTTACTTATTTATGTCCGAGAGGGTAAGTGCAATTTCACCGTTGATGGAAAAAATATTATTTTGAGAAGGGGGATATTTGCTTTATTCAACCGAATAGTTTGAATCACTTAGAAGGTTTAACAAAAACGGTAACCCCTTTTGCCCACTTTGATATTTTTCATTGTCTTAATCGAGAACAGAGCTTTCCTACGAGGGCAGGTCAAGTTGATTTAAGTGACTATCGGCACTTGATGCAACCGAGATTAGATGAGTTATTTCAAGTTGAAATTCCTATAAAGTTAGAAATTGAGAATTTTAAATTTGTGAATACATTTTTAGAAGTAATTAGCTATTGGAAACTTGGAGACCCTATTTCCAAACTGAAAACGCAAACTAAACTTACCGAAATGATCATTATGATTTTGCAAACTTATGTAAAGGTAGACAATCTTCAAGTGACCTCACCCCAATCTCTTCATTGGATTACATCCTATTTTTCATTCCATTTAGGCGAGCCTTTAAGTGTGTCTGATATGGCACAAAGAGCGCATTTATCAATTTCTCGCTTTAATGAAATCTTTAAAATGCAGTATGGTACAACCCCTTATCAATATTTACTAAATATGAGGGTTTCTCATGCTTGTGAGCTTTTGATAAATACCAACCTTACTCAAGAAAAAATCGCGAGTTATTGCGGCTTTTCAGATATCCATCATTTTTCAAAAGTGTTTAAGAAAAAGGTCGGCGTGGCTCCTGGTGAGTATCAGCAAAAAGAATGTTGAAACTTTACAGAGGAGGTACTTAGAAATAAGGAAGGAGGTAAGTCATTCGTGGAAACTTTTCTATTTCACCATGCGGGTGACGTCACTGTGCGGGCTGGTCACTATCTCGCAGAACGACAATTACACGATTTTGAAATTGTTTACTTTCCTAAAGGTACAAATTCGCAGTACGTGTCTGAATGCGCTGGAACGTTTCATTTAAATGCCCCTTGTGTCCTGCTTACACGCCCGGGTGAGAAGCATCGTTATCAGTTTGATCCAGATGGCGTAACACGTCACCTTTTTATTCATTTTGATTTAATCGATCATTCGATCATACATTTATACCCTCTATTAGGAGCTGATCCGACTCAGGAAAGGGTATTGTTTTTACGCGAGGATTCCTTTATACCGCAGATATTTAATCAGATGCTCCGATATTTTCATACGAAGCCTTATCGGTGGCGGCGGATCACGCAAATGCTGTTTCTCACAGTGTGGGAAGAGCTTGAGATGCTTGCGAACGGCGGCACTGCCAAAATGTCCATTGAAGCTCCACTCCCAAAGCCGCTCGTTAATGCACTTGAATACGCGGAGAATCATATCAGTGAAAAGATTGAAGTTGGACAATTGGCAGCTGCCTCAGGCTGGTCTCATGAACATTTTACCCGTACCTTCCAAAGGTTCATGGGATCTTCACCGAAAGCTTGGCTCAATCAGTATAAGATGGAAAGAGCAGCTCAGCTTCTCTTGCAAAGTGAGGTGCCCATTAAACAAATCGCTTCAGAAGTAGGCTTTACAGATGTTTACCACTTTCATCGTGTGTTTCGTCGTTGGTCTCCACTGACGGCAAGCGAATATCGCAAACGTTACAGTGATCCCAAATACCGTCATTTAGTTCCGACAAAGGATTGGTCCCGGTTTTACCCTCTCAATCACTTCTTTATTCTCGATCCACCGAATGACACGTTCTAGAAGATCAAATTTATCCATCTTTTTGTCATTTGCATACATTGTGTATTTGTCTCTAAATTCTGATAATAAAAACACAAATGTATGAAAGGGTGTTATTATCGTGGACACAAACATTGAAAAAAGAAAGCGAAAAAACGTAAAAGCCGAGGATTATACCCGTTTTTATCGTGATGGATACTTGATTGTAAAAGGGCTCCTGTCACAAGCTGATACAGCTTATTTACAGCAATGGGCTGATGATATTTATGAAGGGAAAGTCAACTTAGATCATTTGACGCACAGTATCAATTTTGGAAATGAAGCAGAAAAGAGAGAGCGCATCGCATCGGCCCGTATTCATATGGCTCATCGCGCACATGAGACAGCCGAATGGGGAATGCTGCACTTTGGCATCGTCGATGTCCTTGAAGCGCTGATTGGCCCTGATGTGTTGGCATTGCAGTCGATGCTGTTTTTCAACCCTCCTGGAAAAGGAGGTCAAGGGTGGCATCAAGACTCCATGTATATTCAGACAGCACCGGACACATTGATCGGAGCCTGGGTTGCTTTAGACGATGTCGATCAAGAAAATGGCTGTCTTTGGGTGGCGCCCGGCTCACATCATGAACCTATTTATCCCCCTTTATCAAAAATCGGTTATGTTCATGCAAACGACGAGCAAATTGATGGGCTGTTTAAAGCGAAGCATGCGAGTCACTTAGACGATGAAGTCAATCAGCTATCAGAGGTCGTCAAAAAGTATGGCGATATTGTCCCGGTGGAGCTGGAACCAGGTGATGTACTGTTTTTCCACTCGCATTTATTGCATCGTTCATATCAAAATCAGACAAAAGATCGCATGAGAAGAAGTTATGTTTGTCATTACTGCAATGCTCGTTCATGGGTTCCTTGGAATCATGGCGAACCGTATGAAGGTCCTTCGGCAAATCGTGAGCATATTTTAGCTCGAGGAAAGACACACTTACCGTTCGCTACGCCAAAATTTGGAACAACCGTAGAGTTATCGTCTGAAGACCAGGGCGAAATGAATGTTGCCATGCCAGGTGGAGATATGGGGAAAATGGAAATGTAATGGGGCATGCCTTGTGTAGCCATCCTTATAGCTGAACAAAATCATCGACAGGGTAAACACTTTCCCTCCTTAACGATTAGGGTCAAAGTCCGAGCATAAATTAAAGTGCGAAGTGCAAATAAGTTTACGCTAAAAAGGGTGCGGTCGAGGGTGACTTTGTTTACACATCATGATATAATTCATATTTATATCAGACTATTTAAAAAGGAGATTGAGAAGAGATGAGTAAAGCTGAGACGAGTAAAGTTGAGGTAAGCGAAAAAGGGTTTTTTGGTGAATTTGGAGGCAGTTTTGTGCCGCCACAACTGGAAGCTGTCTTAAATCGATTAGCTGAAGCGTTTGAATCGTATAAAGATGACCCAGAATTTGTCGAAGAATTCGATTTCTATATGAAAGAATATGTAGGACGTGAAAATCCGCTGACCTATGCTGAGCGTTTAACGAAAAAGCTAGGCGGCGCGAAGATCTATTTAAAAAGAGAAGATTTAAACCATACAGGTGCTCATAAAATTAACAATGTCATTGGGCAGATTTTATTAGCCAAACGGATGGGCGCTCATCGTGTGATTGCGGAAACGGGCGCCGGGCAGCACGGTGTTGCTACTGCAACAGCATGTGCGATGCTCAACATGGAATGTGTTATTTATATGGGGGCAGAAGATATTCGTCGTCAGGAGCTAAACGTTTTCCGCATGGAACTATTAGGAGCGAAAGTCATCGCTGTCCATCATGGTCAAGGTCGCCTTAAGGATGCGGTCGATGAAGCTTTAAATGACCTCGTTGCGAACTATGAGAACACATTTTATTTGCTCGGTTCGGCAGTCGGACCACACCCATATCCGTCAATGGTTCACTATTTCCAATCGATTATTAGTAAAGAATCGAAGCGGCAAATTCTTGAAAAAGAAGGTAGGTTGCCGACAGTCGTTGTCGCTTGTGTTGGTGGTGGAAGTAACGCGATCGGGGCATTCTCTGAATACATTCAGGAAGAAAATGTGCGTATCGTCGGGGTTGAGCCGAAAGAAGCTGCTACAATGACTGAGGGCACACCAGCTGTCATCCACGGCTTCAAATGCTTATGTTTGCAGGATGAAGAAGGAAACCCACTACCGACACATTCCATTGCGGCTGGACTTGATTATCCAGGGATTGGACCAGAGCATAGCCAGTTAAAGGTGTCTGGTCGTGCAGAATACTACACGGTGACGAAAGAAGAAGTCCTTGAAGCGTTTCAAGAGCTTTCAAGAACAGAGGGAATTATTCCGGCTTTAGAAAGCTCCCATGCGGTCGCCTATACAATAAAAGAAGCTCCACAAATGAGTGAAGACGATATTATTATCGTTAACATCTCTGGACGTGGCGACAAAGACGTCAATGAAGTAAAGCGTTTATTGGAAGCTAAAGAATAAGCCAGAAAAATGGAGAAAAGGGCCACAAGTGCTGAAACACTTGTGGCGTAAGCAATACAGGTTCGATTTTTGGATCAGCCTTCACAAAAAAGTAATCCGATGAGTGGCCAAACTCATGCGCGGATTGCTTTTTTCTTTATTGTAGCAAGAAAATTAGTGTAGCAAATGGCACCATTGTGAAGCTAGAGGTGACGTGTCGGGTATGAAAAAATGATCATAGATCCCACCCCCACCCATTGTTCAACTTTACAAAGCTGGCACATCGAAACGTGGTTGGTTTTAAAGTGAGTCAAACATATTTCCAAAACAGTCCTTGACAACGGTTGCAATTTATCTTTTAATAGTAAAAGAGAATTTAACTTAAACGTTTAAGAAAAAACACAATAAGACGTTTAGTGGTTCTTTACTTAAATCTCTGTAATTCATTTGGAGAAATGTTAAGATTTACATGGAGTGATCTTGAAATTTATTATAAAGGATAATAGTGATTGTGAAAAAAAAGAAACCAACACTTTATGATGTTGCACAAAGAGCTAATGTATCCATTGCGACGGTTTCTAATGTCTTGAACAACAAGAGTGAGGCTAGTGAAAAAACAGTTCAGCGAGTCCAACAGGCTATCAAAGAGCTTGGTTATTCGCGGAATGAATCCGCTCGGAGTTTAAAGAGCGGTGATAGTAAGCTGATTGGACTCATTGTTCCAGATAACAACCCTTTTTTCACCGAAATCCTAAGCGGGATTCAAGAGGAGTGCCAGCATTACGATTGGCAAGTTGTTGTTGCCAACTCAGAGGAAAGTGAGCTACGGCAAAACCAATTGATTGAGCTCTTAATGGCGCAACAAGTTAGTGGGATGATTGTCGCTCCGGTGACCGATCAATTAAACCCTTTAGCAAGGAAAAGAGACACCCCAATCGTTCTCGTTGACCGTGAGATCGAGCAGCTTCAGTTGCCAGTTGTGAAAGCGGATAATATTGACGGAAGCTACAAGGCAACTAAGAGACTTTTGTCAAACGGGCATAAACGAATAGGTATTATTTTAGCTTCTCCAGGGATTAGTACAACAATACAACGGCGTCAAGGCTATGTCGAAGCTCTACATCATATGAACATCGGGGTAGACGAAGATTTAATACGCTTTGGTGGAAGTTATAAAGGAACAAATGCCCAAATCAACGGTGGTTATCAATCTGTCATGGACATGATGAACTTGCCGTCCCCGCCAACGGCTATTTTTGCGACAAACCATTTACTAATGATTGGTGCGGTCAAAGCGTTGAAAGAGTTACGCTTGAAAATACCAGCAGATATTAGTTTTATTGGGTTTGACGACCATCCTTGGCAGCAGATCAGTGAGCCATCATTTACGATTGTGTCACAGCCTGCGTTCGAGATGGGCAGACAAGCGATTCATGCATTGCACAAATTTAAACGACATCAAGAAATCAGTACAACGTCTTTGCCATTGCAGCTAGTATTGCGAGAGTCGTGTGGAACGCCTAGATGAAGTTCCACCGGCTTCTTTACAGCATAAAAACTTAAACGTTTAAGTTTCGGAGGTGGTTTTATGAGCAATCATCAAATGTTAGTAGAAATGAAAGGGGTTTCGAAATTCTTTAATGGCGTGAAGGCCATTCATAACGTTCATTTAAAGATACGTAAAGGGTCGGTTCATGCCTTAATGGGGGAGAACGGCGCAGGTAAGTCGACAACAATGAAAATCCTATCCGGTATTTATAAGCCAACGTCCGGCACGATTGAGCTGGAAGGAAAAGAAATTCACCTAAATCATCCGAAAGCCGCCCTTGATCATGGTATTGCAATGATTCACCAAGAGCTCAGTCCTATTCAGGAAATGACTGTAGCTGAAAATATCTTTTTAGGTCGTGAGCCCCTATACCCAAAGACACCATTAATTCATTATCAAAAAATGTACAGGGAAACGAAAGCGATGATTGAGGATCTTGGGTTATCGATCCATCCAAAAAAGAAGATGAAGGAGCTTAGTGTTTCTGAAATTCAAATGGTGGAAATCGTGAAAGCGGTTGCCTATGATTCCAAAGTGATAATTATGGATGAACCGACGTCCTCTCTAGCAGATAAAGAAGTTGAGCAGTTATTTAGGATCATTAACCGTTTAAAAGCAGACGGAAAAGGAATTATTTACATTTCACACAAGATGGATGAAATCTTTCAAATTGCTGATGACATCACTGTGTTTCGCGATGGTGAATACATCACGACAAATCCGGCAAGTAAGCTTACTGAAGAAACATTAATTCAACAAATGGTCGGACGAGAACTCAAAGACATCTTTCCGGCGAGAACACCGACTGCCCATGAAGACATTGCTCTGGAAGTTAAACAAATGACAGCACAAGGGTATTTTGAGAACGTTAGTTTTCACTTGAAAAAAGGAGAAATTTTAAGTTTAACCGGGCTGATGGGTGCTGGGAGAACAGAGGTTGTGAAAGCCATTTTTGGGATGATTTCGCTTGAGCGAGGGTCAATTGAAATCAATGGAGCACCGGTAAAGATCAAAAATCCGAAAGACGCGATTAAGCAAGGCATTGCTTTTGTCACTGAAGATCGTAAAGAAGAAGGCTTAGTGCTCCCGTTGTCCGTCAAGAAAAATATGACTCTACCTACGCTTGATCACATCTCGGCTGGTCCAATGGTAAAGGGCAAAGTAGAAAATCGCGTGGCAGATGAGATGATCGAGCAGCTTCGTATTAAAACGTACAGTAAAAATCAGTTCGTTGAAACGTTGAGCGGGGGAAATCAACAAAAGGTTGTCATTGCCAAATGGCTATTAACGAAGCCAAAAATATTAATTTTAGATGAGCCGACGCGCGGGGTAGATATTGGCGCAAAAACGGAAATCTATAAATTAATGGACGAGCTTACAAAAGAAGGTTATTCCATTATGATGATTTCCTCTGAAATGCCAGAGGTGCTCGGGATGAGTGATCGTATTTTAGTCCTCAGTGAAGGTCGAGTGACCGGGGAATTAAACAGAGGAGAAGCGACACAAGAAAAAATACTTGAGCTTGCAACAGCAAATAAAATCGGGGGGTAAACGATGAGCAATCAAGTAGCTTCAGACAAATTAACGAAAAGCGAACAGAGAACAAAAAAAGTCGCGCACTTTGTCTCTGAATACGGAATTTTACTAGCTTTACTTTTGATGGTTGTCATATTGACGATGTTAAGTCCAAATTTTTTAACGTCTTCTAACCTTTTAAACTTGTTTAGACAAGTTTCGATTAACGCCGTGCTGGCGATTGGCATGACGTTTGTCATTCTCACGAAGGGGATCGATTTGTCGGTCGGATCGATATTAGCGTTATCTGGTATTGTCGCCGCGTCTTTATCGGTAGGGCCCGATTCAAATCTATTGCTCGGTATTATCGCAGGTCTTGCGGTCGGTTTGCTCTTTGGGGCAATCAACGGCGTCGTCGTTTCTAAATTCAAAGTGACACCTTTTATTGCAACATTAGGAATGATGGCAATCGCCAGAGGATTTACGTATATCTACAGTGATGGTCAGCCGATTTCGGGTCTATCAGAGCCTTTTCTTGCCATCGGTTCTGGGTCGTTTCTAGGCATGCCAATTCCCGTCTGGATCGTCATCATTGCCTTTATCATTTGTAGTATCGTGCTTTACAAAACGAAATTTGGTCGTTATGTGTATGCTGTTGGAGGAAACGAAAATGCTACCTTAACGTCAGGGATTAGCGTCAACAAGACGTTAATGTCTGTCTACTGCATTAGCGGTCTGCTTGCCGGACTGGCAGGCGTTATTCTCGCATCTCGTGTATCCTCAGGACTCCCGCAAGCTGGGGTATCTTATGAATTAGATGCAATTGCTGCCGTTGTCATTGGTGGGACAAGTCTTATGGGAGGTCGAGGGCGATTATGGGGCACATTAGTCGGTGCACTCATTATTGGTGTCTTGAACAACGGATTGGATTTATTAGCCGTTTCCTCATATTGGCAGCAAGTCATTAAAGGAACGATCATTATTATTGCTGTGTTAGTTGATCGAAAACGATCTTAATATACGATATCAAGCATTTGATATAAAAACATTTGCAAAAAGGGGAGAATGACCTTGAAAAAGATGAACAAAGCACTTTTGCTCGTTGTCGTTTTAGCAACGATGGTTATTACAGCTGCTTGTGCCAATGAAGGAGGCAGTGCAGAAGGAAGCGAAGGGAAGAACGATGAAGCGGTTAAATTAGGATTTCAAGTGTATGGCTTACGTGGAGAGTACGCAACGAATTTGACAAATGCAATGGAAGCCAAAGCTGAAGAGCTAGGTGTTGAACTCGTCGTCATGGATGGAAATTATGACGTAAGTACAGCCATTTCACAGCTGACAAACTTAGAAACACAACAGGTCGATGCGATAATCGTCAACCCGATCGATGAAGAAGCTTTAAACAACACAGTCAATCAAATTGTTGAGAATGGCACACCCGTATTAGGTGTCAATGCTTTCTTAACAGCGGAAAAATTGACAACCTTTGTTGGCTCTCCAGATGTCATTGCTGGTGAAGAAGAAACGAAGCAGATGGTTGAAGCATTAAATGGTAAAGGCAATGTTGTTATGCTTGAAGGTCCTATCGGACAGACCGGTCAAGTCGGACGCCGGAAAGGGATTGACAACATTTTAGCAGAAAATCCTGACATCAAATTACTTGCTGAGCAAACCGCAAACTGGTCACGCGCTGAAGCATTAAGCACTATGGAAAACTGGATTCAAACATATGGTGATGACATTGACGGCGTTATCGCACAGAATGACGAAATGGCGATTGGAGCGATCAATGCGTTAAACGCTCAAGGTATGAATGACATACCGGTCGTCGGTGTTGACGGTGTTAAAGATGCACTGCAAGCAGTGAAAGAGGGTACGATGATTGCAACTGTGTTCCAAAATGCACAAGAACAAGGAGAAACAGTCATTGAATTAGCCATTAAAGCAGCAAAAGGTGAAGAGATTGATCAAAAGTATGAAATCCCATTTGAACTTGTGACGAAAGAAAATGTTGATGAGTATCTAGAATAATCATTAACGGGGGTAAGAGAGCCTCATATACGTTTTTTCCATATGAAAGGTTCGAACTTACCCCCGTCATCTTTTACTAAATTTTCTTAGTGCAAATAAAGGAGGATATTCGTTATGAAGGCAGCTGTTTTAACAGATTTAAAAACGATAGACATCCAAGATATTGACCTTCCAGCGATCAATGACGATGAAGTATTAATCCAAATAAGAGCTGTTGGATTGTGTGGATCGGATGTGCATTACTATGAACATGGGAAAATAGGTAACTTTATTGTCGATAAACCACTTGTTCTCGGTCATGAAGCGTCGGGAGATATTGTTCAGGTAGGGAACAATGTGACTGGGCTTAAAGAAGGACAGCGCGTCTCAATTGAGCCAGGAGCAACATGTGGAACATGTCGTTATTGTAAAGAGGGACGGTACAACCTATGCCCGCACGTCGAATTTTTAGCGACCCCGCCATATGACGGCGCATTTTGTGAATTTATTTCAATGAGGGCTGACCTCGTCTTCCCTATACCTGATACGATGAGCTATGAGACTGCAGCGCTCATTGAGCCATTTTCTGTTGGCGTACACGCCATTCATCGAGGCAGGCTGCAAAAAGGCGAAACGGTGATTATTATGGGAATGGGTCCGATTGGCTTAGTGACTGCAGCTGCCGCGAAAATGAATGGGGCCAAAACGGTGATCGGTGTTGATTTAGAAGAGAGCAGGCTCGAGGTTGCGAAAGACATGGGCACAGATTATACAATTAACCTTCGTCAAGAAGATCTGCAGGAAAAAGTGAAGGAATACACAAGTGGTGCAGGTGTTGACCTTGCCATTGAAACAGCAGGGAACGCAAAAGCCGTACAAGGCGCCATTGCTGTCGCTCGTGCCGGTGGTAGGGTCGTCATCGTTGGCATGTCTCCGCAGGATGAGGTACCAATGAGCACGTCTGCGATCATTGATAAAGAGTTAGATGTCATGGGGGTATTTCGCTATCATCACACGTACGCTCCTGCAATCGAAATGCTATCCAAAACAGACATTCAAATTGAAAAAATGATTACAAACTACTTCCCATTAAGTCAGACGGCAGATGCCATTGAGCAGTCGATTCAAGATAAGGCGAATACGCTAAAAATAATCATTCAGCCAGATCAATAGAATTCGTGTACAAGAAGGATTTCTCGGGATAAGTTAGTTAGAATGTAGACAAAGTCATATCGATTTTGTCTACATTCATGTGTGCTTGATACGATAAAGACTAGTTGGGATAGAAATAGATAGCGAACAGGTTTAAGCTAGATGAAGATTTTGGAAATATTAAAAGTGAGGAAGATGTTACTGGGCATTGTCCTGCATATCAAAAGCTTACGACTCACTAGTGAGGTAAGAATTGAACTACCCCCACTTAACACTCTTACGAGCTGTTTGAAGTGGGAGATTCCTAAGAACACGAGCGTAACCGCCAGTTATTGATTAGGCTATCCCCGTAGTTCCTACGGTTAGAAGCCTTATCGCTTCGTTTTTAAGATTTTGTCCTGCGTTCATATCTCGATTGTGATGCGTGCCACAAGAAGGGCAATCCCACTCACGAAGGTTGAGATTTTTAACGTCTTTATTTTGGTAGCCACAGCTCGAGCATAGTTGAGAACTTGCAAATATTTTTCCAACAACAACTAGGACCTGTCTGAAAACTAAAGAATAATGTGGTACGATTGGTGAAAAATGAATGGAGCGACGAGCATGACGCAAAGACGGTACGAAATAAACGATGAA